>DATGHL010000038.1 GCA_035308025.1 Candidatus Binataceae bacterium | reverse complement strand
GATCAGGTGGCGTATCGCGATCTCGGGTCGCTCTACTTCGCCCGCATGGATAAGGAGCGGACCGCGCAACGTCTCGCGCGTCGCATCAAAGAACTCGGCTACGAGGTCGAAATTCGCAAAGCCGCCTGAGTTTCTTGGTAGGCAAGAATGGGACCCTCTATGAAACGACCATCGCGGGAGGCTCGGCGACCTGCGCCTTCGGAGGCTACGGATGTGGCACGGTGTTCGCCCTAACGCCGCCAGTCACCATCGGCGGGACTTGGACCGAGACCGTCCTCCACTCTTTCGCCGGCAGCGAAGGCGACAGCAACGATGGCGCTTACCCTCAGGGCCTGCTTGTCGCGGCGAATGGCACGCTCTATGGCACGACTGGAGGGGGCGGGTTACTAACCTTTCCGGCCTGCGATACCGGCTGCGGCACGGTGTTTGCCTTGGCCCCGCCAGCCATCGCGGGCGGGGCTTGGAGCGAGACCATACTTCACTCCTTCAGCCGCAGCGCAGACGATGGCGTCATGGGCTTTCCGGGAAGTAACCTGGTCGCTGACGCGAACGGAGTACTCTACGGGACGACCTCGGTGGGCGGCGCGTTTGGCCAAGGCACGGTGTTCTCGGTAACCCCGTAATCGGCGAAACTTCGGATGCATGGTGCTGCGAGCGCACAGCAAATCGGCGGACTGCGGCCGGCCGTTCTCATTTCAGCGCGCAGATTAAGAATCAAGAATGCTGACGCAGCTCCAGGAGGCAGGCGAGTCCGCGAGCCGCGGCCTTGGTCAAAGCTCGCCTGCTCGCTCCACTTCGTTCCGCTAGTGTTATGCCAACATCTGCGATAACTTTCCTTCACGGCTGCCGTCAGTTCTCCCGGAGACTCCCTATGAAATTCACCTGGTTCCATCTGATGCCCTACCGCTTCCTGCCGGAGAACTTCAAGGACAAGTATCGCAGCGTCTGGGTCGACATCCCCCGCGATCTCTACGATCCCAAGCTCGGCCATCGGCTCTATAACGACTACCTCGATCAGCTCGAATTTGCCGATCAGATGGGCTTCGACGGCCTCGGCGTCAACGAACATCATCAAAACGCCTACGGCCTCATGCCCTCGCCCAACATCATGGGCGCCGCGATGGCGCGCCGGACGCGCCATGCGAATCTGGTCGTGCTGGGCAACTCGATCGCGCTTTACAATCCGCCGGTGCGCGTCGCCGAGGAGTTCGCGATGCTCGACGTGATCAGCGGCGGCCGCCTGGTCGCCGGCTTTCCGGTCGGGACCTCGATGGATACCAACTTCTGCTATGGCGAAGTGCCGGCAACGCTGCGCGAGAAGTACCGCGAAGCCCACGATCTCATCATTCGCGCCTGGACGGAGCCGGACGTCTTCGCCTTCAACGGCAAGTTCTCCAAGTTGCGCTACGTCAATTTGTGGCCGAAGCCGCTCCAGCAACCCCATCCGCCGATCTGGGTGCCGGGCGGCGGCTCGGTCGAGACCTGGGATTTCTGCGCCGAGTTCGGTTATCAGTACAGCTTTCTGTCGTACTTCGGTTATATCGCGGGCAAGAAGGTCGCCGATGGTTACTGGAACGTGATGGCGAAAAAGAACAAGCCGCTCAATCCCTACAGCATGGGCTTTGCGCAGGTGGTCGCGGTCGCCGAGACCGACGAGCAGGCCGAGCGCGACTACGCGCCGCACATGGATTATTTCTACAATCGCTGCCTGCACGTCTATCAGGGCTTCGCCGACGCCCCGGGCTATCGCACCGAGAGCACGATTCGCGCGGGCTTTCTCGCGCAGGTCGGCGGGGCGGCCGGGCTGCGCCGCGAGGGCCTCACGTGGAAGGACTTCGTCGATCAGGGCTATATCATCGCGGGCTCACCGGCCACCGTGCGCGACCGCCTGCGCGAGGCGATGAAGAGCCTCAACTGCGGCCATCTGATGATTCTCCAGCAGATCGGCTCGATGCCGCCCGAGCTGGTGCGCAAGAACACCGAGCTCTTCGCGCGCGAAGTGATGCCGCAGATGCGCGATCTGTGGAGCGACTGGGAGGACAAGTGGTCGCCGCGACCGCTGCCGGAAAGTGAGCGCGCGATGCCCGCGCCGCTCGACTTCAATCGCGATGGCTCGAACGGAACGACGGCTCATGCGGCCAACGGCCATGCGCATCCGGGGAGTGTCGCGAAATGAAGGAACTACGGCGCATCGCCAACGGACGCTTCACTATCGAGCTGCAACTCATCGGCACCGGTGAGCCGCTCCTGTACCTCCACGGCGCAGGCGGATTGCTCGGGGCCGATCCCTTCCTCGATGCGCTCGGTCATCATTTCAAGGTGATCGCGCCCCATCTGCCGGGCTATGGAGAATCGACCGGCGTCGAGCATATCGACGACCTTTTCGACGTCATCCTGATGTACCATCAGTTGCTCGACGAGATGGGCGTCGCGAGCGCGCACGTCGTCGGTCATTCGATGGGCGGGATGCTGGCGGCGGAGTTCGCCGCGCTCGACGTTCATCGCGTCAAGAAGCTCGTACTGGTGACGCCGGCCGGCTTCTGGCTCGACGAGCATCCGATTCCCGACGTTTTCGCAATGGAGTTGCCTGAGCTGGCGGCTCATCTGTTCCATGATCCAAATTCCGCGATGGCGCAGATGTTCACGGCGGTTCCCACCGACATGAAGCTGCTCGAAGCGATGTATGTCGAGCGCGTCAAGCGCTTTACGCAGGCGAGCAAGTTCCTCTGGCCGATTCCGGATCGCGGACTCAAGCGACGCGCTTGGCGGATCGCCGCGCCGACGCTGGTGATGATGGGCGAATCCGATCGCCTGATTCCGCCGATCTACGCGAACGAGTTCACCAGCCGGATCAGAAACGCGCGGGCCGTGACGATGAAGGCGGCCGGGCACATGCCGATGTACGAGCAGCCCGACGAATTCGTCAAGACGGTCCGCGAGTTCCTGCGCAGTTGATCTATACGCGGGCGGGGTCTGCCACTTTCGTCATTCTGAGCGCAGCGAAGAATCCCGGATTCTTGCATCCGGGCGCCTTCCGTTCTGAACACTACCTTAGACAGGTTATCCTTCCAACACATTCAGGGCGTGGGCGATGACATTTTCCGGGGTGAAGCCGAAATGCTTCATGACCTCCGGTCCCGGACCGGAAGCGCCGAAGGTGGTCATCCCGACGATGCCGCCGTCGAGTCCGACCCACTGATACCATGACATCGGCGCGCCCGCTTCGATCGCGAGTCGGCGGGTCACCGAGGGCGGCAGGACGGAATCGCGATACGCCTGATCCTGCTGCGCAAAGAGCTCGCAGCTCGGCATGCTGACGACCCGTACTGCATGGCCGCGTTTTTCCAGTTCAGGCTTGGCGGCGACGGCGAGCTGCACTTCGGAGCCGGTCGCGATCAGAATAATCGCCGGGCTCTTGCCGGCGGTCTCGGTCAGCACGTAAGCGCCGCGCGCGAGTCCCGCTGCGGGCGCCATCACGGTCCGATCAACAGTCGGTAGTTTCTGCCGCGACAGCGCGAGCATCAGCGGACCCGTCTTATGCGTCATCGTGACGCGCCAGGCCTCGACCGCTTCGTTGGCGTCAGCCGGCCGAATCACCGTCAGGCCCGGAATTGCGCGGAGACTGCTGAGCTGCTCGACTGGCTGATGAGTCGGACCGTCCTCGCCCACGCCAATCGAGTCGTGGGTAAAGACGAAAACCACCTGCAGGCCCATCAGCGCCGCGAGCCGAATCGCGGGACGGCAGTAGTCGGTGAAAACCATGAAGCTCGAGCCGTAGGGAATGAGGCCGCCGTGCAAGGCGATGCCGTTGAGAATCGCGCCCATCGCGTGCTCGCGGATGCCGAAATGGAGATTGCGGCCGCCGTAGTTGTGGCGCTCGAAATCGCCGCCTTCCTTAATGTCTGTGAAGGTTGATTCGTTAAGATCCGCCGAACCGCCGAAGAGGGCGGGCACGCGACCAGCGATCGCCAGCTCGGCGCGCGACCCTGATTCGCGCGTCGCCAGCGCGTCCTTGGGGGTAAAGACCGGCAGGTCCTGATCCCATCCGGCGGGCAACTCGCCGGCGAGCGCCGCGTTGAACTCCTTCGCGTCGTCAGGATGTTCCTTCGCATAGCCGGCGAAGTCGCGGCTCCAGCGCTGCTCAAGCTCCCCGCCGCGCGGAACCGCTCGCCGAAACTCCGCGAGCGCCTCTTCCGGAACGTAGAACGCGGGCTCGACCGGCCAACCATAGAATTGCTTGGTGAGCTTGACCTCCTCGACGCCGAGCGCCTGGCCATGGGCCTTCGAAGTATCCTGGCGATTCGGGCTGCCGTAACCGATATGGCTGTGCACCCGGATGAACGACGGCCGATCCTTCTCGGCGATCGCATTGGTGAGGGCGCGCGAAAGCGCGTCGAGATCGTTGGCGTCCTCGACCGCCTGCGTATGCCAGCCGTAGGCGTCGAAGCGCCGGACGACGTCCTCGGAAAAAGCCAGGTCGGTGTGACCGTCGATCGTGACGTGGTTATCGTCGTAGAGGTAGACGAGGTTGCCGAGACCGAGATGTCCGGCGAGCGAGCCCGCCTCGCTCGTGATGCCTTCCATCATGTCGCCGTCGCCGCAGATGCAGAAGATGCGATGGTCGAACAGGCCCGAGCCGCCGCGCTCGAAGCGGGCTTCGAGGTGTTTGGCCGCGATCGCCATCCCGACCCCGTTGGCAAAGCCCTGGCCGAGCGGGCCGGTCGTGGTTTCGACGCCGGGGGTGAGGTGACTTTCGGGATGGCCCGGGGTCCGGCTGCCAAGCTGCCGAAAGTGTTGAATATCGTCGAGCGTAAGATCGTAGCCGGTCAGATAGAGCGAGGCATAGAGCAGCATCGAGCCGTGGCCGGCCGAGAGTACGAAGCGGTCGCGCCCGTACCAATGCGGATTCTTCGGGTTGTGGCGCATGAAGCGGGTGAAGAGCAGATAGGCCACCGGCGCCATCCCCATCGGCATCCCCGGATGGCCGGAGTTGGCCTTCTGCACCGCGTCGATCGCGAGCACGCGAATCGAATTGATGCAGCGTTGGTCGAGCGAACCCTTAATCTCAGGTGCGGCTGCCACAGCAATAAACACTCCCTTCGTTGGGTCTGATTATGGTTAGGTCGCGTTGGCGAATTACCAGTCGCTGTCGGGATCGTCCTTCGGATCGCCGGCGCGATGGCGAATGAAGTTGATGGTCTCTTTGGCGGCGCCTTTGTCGCCGAGGTTCAGCGCCGCAGTGAAGCGGTCGGCGATCAGTTTCATCACGATGCCCTCGGAGGGATCGAGTTGGCCGGCGAGCGCCGATAGACGTTCCATCGCCAGCCGGATCGTATCGAGCGCGGCCGGCAGGTCTCCGTTCGCGCGCAGTGCGGTGGCCTCGACGAGCCGGGCGCGCACCTCGGCGATTACCGGTCGCGCCGCCGGGCCGATCGTGACTTCGAGCTCGCGCAGCGCCGCGGCCAGCGGGCCGAAAGCGTCGAGATTGTTACCGAAATCCATGAGGGATTGTCCCACTTTTTTTCAGTGGATTGCGAGGTCCGCGCTCCGTTGTCGCGCTGGATGCTTTCGCGTGAAACGTTCTAACAAGCTTATGCGGGTGGGCGGTGCAAAGTGAAGTTTCACCCTTTGACGCGATCTTCAGAAGGATAATGCCGACTGCAGGCGGGCGACCGTGCGGGAGCGGCCGAGGACTGCGATCACTTCATAAATTCCGGGACTGACAGTACCGCCAGTCAGGGCGACACGCACCGGTTGGGCGAGCTGGCCGAGCTTGAGCTCGTATTTCGCGAGCACGCGTTCAAAGACGGTCTGGATTGCAAGCTCCGTAAAGTCGTCACCGAGCGCGTGGAGGTCCGCCGCAAGCGTTGTCAGCGGCTCGGCCATCTCGGGCTTGAGGAACTTCGCCGCGGCCTTCAGGTCAATGGTGATGGCGTCGTTGAGGTAGAAGCCCGCGAAATCGACCAGCTCGACGAGAGTCTTGGCGCGTTCGCGCAGCGTCGCGATCATTTTGCAGAGCCAGGCGTCGTCGCCGGGCACGGTCCATCCGCGTTTCTCGATGAATGGGCGGACTTCGCGCGCGAGCTGCTCGAGCGGGCGTTCTTTCATGTAATGAAAGTTAAGCCAGAGCAGCTTCTCGGCGTTGAAGATGCCGGCCGACTTGCCACACTCGGCGAAGTCGAAATAGTCGAACATCTCCTGCAGTGAAAAGATTTCCTGATCGCCGTGCGACCAACCGAGGCGGACGAGGTAATTGAGCAGCGCCTCGGGGAAATAGCCGAGGTCGCGATAGGCAAAGACGGAAGTCGCGCCGTGACGCTTCGAGAGCTTTTGGCCGTCGGCCCCCATCACCATCGGGAGGTGCGCATACGCGGGCGGCGTCAGGCCGAGGGCGTAGAAAATCTGCATCTGGCGCGGGGTATTCGGCAGATGGTCGTCGCCGCGCACGACGTGTGTGATGCCAAAGTCGGCATCGTCGAGCACAGTCGCGAAGTTGTAGGTCGGCACGCCGTCGGAGCGGAAGATAATCAGGTCGTCGAGCTCGCTGTTGGCGAAGACGGCGCGGCCCTTGATTAGATCGTCGACGACGGTTTCGCCCTCGCGCGGCGAACGGAAGCGAATCGTGTAGTTGCGGCCGGCCGACTTGTCGGGCAGTTCAATCTTCGCGAGATCAGCGGGCGGCGTGCGATCGCGACAGCGGCCGTCGTAGCCCGGCTTGCGATGCTCGCGCTGGGCCTGCTGGCGCATCGCGTCGAGCTCGGCGGCGGAACAATAGCAGGGGTAGGCCTTACCGGCGCGCAACACTTGGAGAGCGCTCGCGCGATAACGTTCAAAACGGTTCGACTGGAAATATTTCGAATCGGGCGGACCCTCGTCCCACGTAACGCCGAGCCAGCGGAGGCTCTCGAGGATTTCGTCGAGGGATTCGGCGGTCGACCTTTCTACATCGGTGTCGTCGATGCGCAGAATAAAGACGCCGTGATTGTGGCGCGCGAAGAGATAGGCGAAGAGCCCCGAACGGACGTTGCCGATATGCAATGCCCCGGTGGGACTTGGGGCGTAACGGGTGCGAACGGTCATGACAGGGCCGCGCTACTCCCACTCGATCGTGGCGGGCGGTTTCGAAGTGATGTCGTACACGACGCGGTTGACGCCGCGCACTTCATTGGTAATCCGGTTGGAGACGCGCGCCAGAAAAGCTGGATCGAGCCGCGCCCAATCGGCGGTCATGCCGTCCTGCGACTCGACCGCGCGGATCGCGATGACGCTTTCGTAGCTGCGGCCGTCGCCCATCACGCCGACGGTCTTGAGCGGCAGCAGCACCGCGAAGGCTTGCCAAATCGCGACGCCGAGCTGAGCTGCGGCGACTTCTTCCATGACGATTTGATCGGCGCGCCGTAGCAGTTCGAGGCGCTCGCGCGTGACCTCGCCGACGATGCGGACGGCGAGCCCCGGGCCGGGAAAGGGCTCGCGTTCGACGATCTCCGCGCCGAGGCCGAGCTCGCGTCCGACCCCGCGCACTTCGTCCTTGAACAGCTCGCGCAGCGGTTCGAGCAGTTCGAGCTTCATCCGTTCGGGCAAGCCGCCGACGTTGTGATGACTCTTGATCATCGCCGACGGGCCCTTGGCGGAAACTGATTCGATGACGTCGGGATAGAGGGTGCCCTGACCAAGGTAACGAGCGCCGACCAAGGCCGCGGCCTCTTTCTCAAAAACATCGATAAACGTATGGCCGATGATGCGGCGTTTTTGTTCCGGGTCGAATACGCCCGCGAGGCGTTCGAGAAACAGCGCGGAGGCGTCGACAACTTTGAGTGCGAGTCCCAGGCGATGAGCGAAAGTCTCTTCCATCCGCGCGCGTTCGCCCGCGCGCAGCAGTGCGGTATCGACGAAGACGCATTTCAGGCGATCACCGATCGCGCGATGAATCAGGGCGGCGGCGACGGAGGAATCAACCCCGCCCGAGAGCGCCATCAGAACCTGATCGCGCGGACCGACGCGAGCGTGGATCGCAGCCAACTGGCTCTCGACGAAGCTCGCCATCGTCCAGTCGCCGGGCTCGCCGCAGATGCCGCGGACGAAATTGCTCAGTACCTGCGCGCCGGAGGGCGTATGCACGACTTCGGGGTGGAACTGGATACCGCGCATCCGGCCGTCCAGCGTGCGAATCGCGGCGTAGGGCGAATTCGCGCTGTGCGCGATCGCGCAGGCCGAAGGGGGCAGGGCCTCGACGCGATCACCGTGACTCATCCAGACTTGATGTTGATGACCGGTGAGGCCGTCGAACAGCGGATCGGCTTCGTCGATCGTCAACGTCGCCGGGCCGTACTCGCGCGAATGCGCACCCGCGCTGTGAGCTCCCAGATGAGCGGCGATGACGTACATGCCGTAGCAGATGCCGAGGACGGGACATCCGGCGTCGAGCACCTCGTCGCTGATATCCGGGGCGCCGGAGTCGTAAAGACTCGCCGGGCCGCCCGACAGGATGATCCCGCGCGGGCGCATCGCGCACAGTTTGGCGGGCGCGAGATTGTAGGGATGAATCTCGCAGTAGACGCGCGCTTCGCGCACCCGCCGCGCGATGAGCTGCGTGTACTGACTGCCGAAATCGAGGATGAGGATCACGAGCTACGCCTTGGGGAGTTAATATAGCGGATGACGGATGGCGTCCGAAGCGCGAGCGACGTTTGTATCGACCGACACGCATTCATCGGCGCTGCGCGTCCGATGCTTGCCCTCTCACTGATTAGGGAGAGGGATGTGAAGAGTCCCGGCGGCACCAACTGGTTCTAAAAGCGTGGGCTGGCGCGGCGTGGAAATCAGTGCTGCGGCATTTTGTCGCGTCCTGGCGGGCGGATGTGCAGGACAAAAACTGTCGAGCTGTCTTCCTCAATCTCGAGATGATGCGATAGACGTTGGGCTTTCTGCCATAGAGCAAATGTCGTAGGGAGCGATCTTCAGGAGCGACGGGGCTCGGTTGGGGCGGTGCTCTGGGCTGTTGATGGCCGTTTCGTCCCGTGGAACCATCGCGCCGCACCCGCTGTGTCGCGGCCTCGATACGCAGATAGATGCGGGCCAGATCGCGCAGAGCGCGCCCCGTCATCTCAACGCGATAGGCCATGCTCGCGCCGGAAGGATTTCAGAGCTTCTCGCGCGTGCATCACACGGCCTTTAGCCACATCCTCGCGGCCCTGCCGGATGCCTTCTTTGGCGTCGGCTTGGGCCGCGAGATCGAGCAAACGTTGATAGGCTTCCGCGTCCTGCACGACGGCGGCGGCCTTATCATTGACGGTCAGCACCACCGGGCGTTGCGTTTTTTTAAGCTGTTGAAGAAACGCGGCGGAAGGTTCCGAAACGTGGTCAGCGCCTGAATGTCCCGGGTGATGTCCATCTGTGATTTGCTCCATGACAGTACCTTAAAAGGTATTCTGCCATGATCGTTGGGCCGGGTTACAAAGGATTTATCATACGGGTTAACCTCGCAGCGAGGCTTCGAGCTTGGCGCCTTCGCGGCGGCGGAATTCGACAGCGACTGCGAGCCGTTCGAGATGCTGATCGATGATCTTGCCGCCGAGCCGAACCTTGTGCTGCTCAAAGAAGGCGTTGACCTCATCCTGGCGATCGAGCAGGCCCACGATCGCCTCGCACATCCGCGGCAGGGCGCTGTCGGGGTACTTGTCGATCATCGCGTCCCAGTTCCTGCGGACAAACTCCCAGGCTTCGTAGCGCGAAGTCGAATTGTAGAGGAGCGAATGCATCAGGAAGGGTGCGTTCTGCGTGCGCACCTCGCCGTTGAGGGTCATCGCCATTGTTTGCCGCAACACTTCGATTCCGGGGAAACCGGCCAGCGAGAAGAGGTAGCGCTGCTCTTCCTGCGGAGTGCGGGCCGACTTAAAGTGTTGCTTGAACTCTGCGTAACGGGCGGCGTCGCCGCAATGGGCGAGAATCGCAATCAACGCCGGGACCAAATCGCGATCGGCGCTCGCCGGATTGCGGTCCCATTCCGTGTAAAGCTCGGCCGCCTTGCTTTGGATCGCCGGGTCGTTGCCGAGCGTGCCGAGCATACTCATCAGGTTGCCGCGCAACTGACGGGTCAGTTCGTCGTCGCCGGAGCTCGCTTGCCAGCCGAGCCGCGCGGCGGCGGGTCCGAAGATCGTGCGCACCGCGTCGGCCAATTGCGCGCGCTGCGCGTCCGTCACGATCATATCAAGATAGTTGAAGGCGCCGAGCAACGCGCGCCAGACATTGAGATCGGTTTCGTCGCGGAACAGCCGCGCCATCGCGAGAAAGTCGCTGAGCGGGGTGAGACCCGCGACGGTCGCCGCCCAGGTGTCGCTGACCAGTCCGAAACGCTCGATCGGCTGGAGCTGGTCGCGGCTTATGGTCAACGCGTGGAGTAGGTCGGCGGCATAACGGACGCGAAAGAAGCCGCTGCCGTTCTCATTGACCAGCGCCCATTCGACTTTGCCCGGCAGCTCGAGCGTCGCCTCCGCGCCAGTCATCAGGACGCGATGAGTGGAGATGCCTTTATCGGTGCGGACGCGCACGATCAGCGGAACATGCCAGAGTTGGGCTTCGGCTGATTCAGGCGGCAGATAGAAAAAGCGGCGCTGCATAAAGCGGAGCGATTTTTGATCGGGCGCTGCAGCGACGCTGATCACCGGAAAGCCCTGCTGGAAAATCCACGTATCCATCATCGAGCGCACCGGCTGGCCCGAGGACTCCTGCAAGGCGTCCCAGAGGTCGCCGGTTTCGGTATTGGCGTACTGGTGTCTCTTCAGATACCGCGAGATGCCCTTGCGAAACTGCTCTGCGCCCAGGTACTGCTCGAGCATCCGCAGCACCGCGGCGCCCTTCTCGTAGGTCAGGATGTCGAACATTGAGCGGCAGTCTTCGGGACTGAGCACGGTGTACTCGATGGAGCGGGTGCTCTTGAGCGCGTCGATCGCCATCGCGGCGGCGCGCGAGACGCCGAAACTGTCCCAGCGTTTCCAGTGCGGTTTCCACGCGTCGACGGCGAGCATCTCCATGAAGGTGGCGAAGGCCTCGTTCAGCCAGATGCCGTTCCACCACTTCATCGTGACGAGATCGCCGAACCACATGTGCGCGTTTTCGTGCGCGACGACGTCGGCGACGCGTTCGAGCTCGGCGCGCGACGCGGTCTTCTCGTCGGCCAGCAGGGCGGTTTCGCGAAAGGTGATGGCGCCCAGATTTTCCATCGCACCGGCGGCAAAGTCCGGGATCGCGATCAGATCGAGCTTGTCGCCGGGATACGGGATGTCGTAATAGTCGGCGAAGAATTTCAGGGAGAATGCGCCGATTTGCGCGGCCCACGGCGTCAGCGCGCGTTTGCCCGGCACATGCACGACGCGCAAAGGCGTGCCGGCGTCAATCGGTGCGGTCGCCTCGAACTCGCCGACGATGAAGGCCAGCAGGTAGGTGGACATCTTGATGGTGTCCTTGAAGACGACTTCCTTCTTGCCGCCGCCGAGCGCGCGCTCGCTCGCGATGCCCGCGTTCGACAGCGCCGAAAGTCCTTCGTCGACAATCAGCGTCACGCTGTAAACTGCCTTGAGCGCGGGTTCGTCCCAGCAGGGGAAGGCGCGGCGCGCGTCGGTGGCCTCGAACTGCGTGGTCGCGAGCTTATGGGTTTTGCCTGCGGCGTCGGTGTATTGACTGCGATAAAAGCCGTGGAGCTTGTCGTTGAGGATGCCGTTGAACTTGACGCGCAGTGTCCAGTCGCCGGACTCAAGCGTCTCAGCGAAGTGCAGATGAGCGCGCTCGCGCTCGGCTTCGAGTTCGACCCGGATCGCGCGTATGGTCTTGCCCGCGCGCTCGACTGTGGCCTCGTCGAGCGTAAGTTCGAGCGCGTTGAGGACGATTTCGCTGGTCGCGGCGTGCACCTTGATTGCGACCGTTTCCTCGCCGGCAAAGGTGTACGCCACCAGGTCAGGCGTCAGTCTGAGTTCGTAGCGCTCGGGCGTGACGGTGGCCGGCAGACGGTGCTCGAGGGCTTTATCTGCGCTGAGCGTGGTTTCCTGATCAAACATCGGGCCCCCTTCTCTCGTGCTGAATTCTGTAACGGCGTAACTGCATTTTAGTTGGAAAGCGCCCGCGAGTTAACCACGCGAAGATCGCGTTGCGCTAGCGCGATGCCGCAAAGCTCGTCAGCGCCACGCCGGCGGAATCGAGCGCGGCGCGGACCTTAGCACTGATAAGCATCCGCACCTCAGCTTGCGCCTCGGTGGGCGGGGGCGTCGCGCCGATATCCTCTGCTGGATGAAAGTAGATCTCCGTGATACCGGGCCGCAGTCTCCGGATTATGCCGATGAGATAGCGCTCGGAAAGATGGCCGCTCTGATGGAGTCCGAAGAGCCAGTCGGTGGTGCGGATGGCGCAGCTCTCGAGCCGGCGGCGCAGTCTTCGCGACAGCGCGCGAAAAATGATCGCCTCGACGAGTTTCCGCGCCATGTGATCGCGCGCGAGCGCGAGCGTGGTGAAGACCGGTTCACGCGGGATCCGGATGCACGGGATGCGATACTCGGCGGCGAGTTCCATCAGGATATTGACGATCACTGGATGAGCGTGAAAGTTCAGATGACCGTCGAGATGGTTCAGATAACCGACGAGCTGCAAGTGCAGCTCGATTTGCGCCCGAATTTCGCGGGTGAGCATCGCGCGCATTCGCCGATTGAAAAAATAGCGCATCCCGGCCAGTGTTGGATTTTGGGCAAACGCTCCTGTCGTGTCCACGAGTCCCGCCAAATCGGCGGGCGCCGTCACCGCGAAACCGCGGCAGACCACGAGATGCAGCCCAACGTCGAGCGTCGGGGTTGCGCGCGCGATCGCCGCGGCTTCATCGCGCGCGGCGCCGGCGACTATCAGGCTGGTCGCGGTCAGGATACCCTCGCGATGCGCTCGCACCACGCCCGCGTTGACTTCGCGCGAGAGGCCGAAGTCGTCGGCGGTGATGATCACGGCCTTGCCCGCGCGCGCGGCGCGGCCGTCAGGATTGAACGAGGCCGCAGCGCTGCCGATGCCCGGCTTGATTAGACAGGCCACTCGCGCAATTTTGCTTGCATCGTGAACAACGCTCAAGCGGCTACGCGCAACGCGCAAACGGGCCGAAGATGATTCTGATCTTCTGCGCCTTCGGAGGCGAGTACGGACCGCTGCGGGCGCGGCTGCGCAATCCCGTAAATCTGGACGGGGGCTTGCGCGGCGCGCGAGGTGAGCTCAGCGGGCGCGCGGCCACGATCGTGGTCTCGGGCGTCGGGCTCCGACGGGCGCGGGAGACCGCGGCGCGCGCCTTCGCAACGATTGCCGGGATCGACACCGTCATCCTGACAGGAGTAGCCGGGGCGCTGCACGGCGATCTGAAAATCGGCGGCGTGGTGATTGGCGAGCGGCTGACGCTGCGCCGCGAGCTGGAGTTCGCGGCGGCCCACACAATCGAAGTCGCGCCGGAGCTCGTCGAAAAGCTGGCGACCGCTCTGCGACGAGTCGGAATTGATCATATGCGCGGCACGATTTTGACGTCGCGCCGCGCGATCGCGACTGCGGCCGACAAACTTCGGGCGCAGGGCGCGTTCGACGCGATCGCGGTTGATATGGAGAGCGCAGTCATCGCCGACGAAGCCACGCGGCGCGGACTGCCGTTCATTTGCGTCAGGACGATCATGGACACCGCGGCCCAGAACCTTGAAGGCGCGATGCTCGCCGACGACGACGGCCGCGTTCGCGTGCTGAAAGCGACACGCGCATTGATCGGCAATCCGCGCATGATCGGCGCCTCGATCCGCCTCCTGCGGAATCTGCGCGTCGCCACCGCTGCGATGGTCGAGGCGGTCGAAGCGGTCGCCGCCCATCGCGACTGAGCGGCATCGCTTGAGGCTGGCTTTTATTGCGTGCGCCGCGCGGCGCCGGTCATGACTTCGCCAAGGCGCGAGGGAACGTCCCGTCGAGCGCCGTAGGGAAAATCCTCCAGGTGACGCGCGCGCGCAGCGGCGTCGCCGTAAGAATCGGGCCGCGTCAGGATGTGAAGCGTGAGCACAGCCATCGGCAGATAGATGAACACTCCAGCCCACGCCACGGGCGCGGCGCCAATCGTGAACAGCATCGTGAGGCCGAAACCGACGATACCAAAGTAGAGCAGGGGACCGAGGAGCGCGCGCGAGGGGAAATCGGGCCACGCGCCGAACGGCTTCGCACCGCTACGGTTCAGGCGAGCGTCGAGCGCCTGAAAGATCGCGATACTGATCGCGGCGACGAAATACCAACCGACGTAGTTGCTAATCGGCACGCCGAAGTGCGGCCCCGGCGGGTCGTACCAGAAAATCCGGCCGAGGAACCAGCGCGCGCCGCGCACGCTCAGCGGATCGGCGACCATATCGACCATCACCATGAACAGCGCCGCCATCAGCCAGACGCGCGGCGCGCGGCGGATTTTCCAGGTATCAAGGAGCCGCAGATCGCAGCCCTCCCGCTCGAGTGGCGCGCACAGCATCAGCGCGACGGTATAGCTCGCGAAACCGAGAAAGGTGAAAGAGAGCGAATCAAACAGGGGCACGCCGGCGACCCAGATTTCGCGGCCGCGCGTCGCCTCGACGTAATGATAGAGACCGAAGGGGAAGCCGTTGTGCACGGAACTCCATTCGCACAGGAGGGCTACGGAGTAGGTGAGGAGCGTGAACAGCAGCGTAGTCCAGACGCCGAAGTTGATGATCGCGACGAACAAAAACGCCGCGAGAAAGACGAAGACGTAGGGACGCAGCGCGATAGTCGAAAACAGGAGAGCCATGTCATTCCGCCGCGGCTGCCTGCGCCATCCCAGTGCGCCGGAAAAAACTGATCGCCCGCGCGAGGCCGTCGTCGAGCGGGGTGGTCGTGTAGCCGAGTTCCGCGCGCGCCTTGGTCGAATCGAAGAACATTATTTTGTGCGCCATGCGGACTTCCGTCAGGCTGGCGCGCGGTGCGCGATGGGTCACCGTTCGCGCGACCGCCTCGGCCGCGAGCGCGAAGCTCCAGGCGACGGCATAGGGAATTTTCAGGCGCGGCGCGCGCAGTCCCGAAAGTCGCGCCAGCCGCTTCAGCATCTCGGCCAGGGTGACGTTCTCACCGCCCAGAATATATTTTTCGCCGATCCGGCCGCGCTCGGCGGCCAGGAGATGGCCGCGCGCGACGTCCTCGACGCAAGCGAGATTCAAGCCGGTCTCCATATAGGCCGGCATACGGCGATTGAGAAAATCCACAATGATGCGGCCCGTTGGCGTCGGCTTGTAATCGAACGGACCAATGGGCGTCGAGGGATTCACGATGACGATCGGCACGCCCTCGCGCGCCGCCCGCAGCGCTTCCAGTTCGGCGAGAAACTTCGAGCGCTTATAGGGGCCAACCATGTTTTCGAGTCCGACCGGCGTATCTTCGCGACCGATGCCATCGGCGCCCAGCCCGAGCGCGCCGACGGTGCTGGTATGCACCAGGCGTCGCACGCCGGCCGCGCGCGCGGCAGCGATCACGTTGCGGGTGCCGTCAACATTGGCGGCGTACATCGGCGCCTCATCGACCACCCACAGCCGATAGTCGGCCGCGACGTGATAAATCTCGTCGCATCCGCGCGCCGCCGCGGCGAGCGATCCGGCGTCGCGCAGATCGCCATAGACCGGCTCGTACTCGACGCCTTCGAGCCCGCACCGATCCGACTCGCGCCGGATGAAGGCGCGCACCTGGACACCGTCAGCGGCCAGGGCGCGCGCGACGTGGCATCCCACGAAGCCGTTCGCGCCGGTGACCAGTGCAATCCGCGCAGTCATCCGGGATCACGCAGCCGCGGCGGTATTCGCGCCGACCCGGGCAATCACCGCTCGCGCCGCCGCGTTGCCGGCCATCACAGCGCTCT
The DNA here is from genome assembly GCA_035308025.1 of Candidatus Binataceae bacterium. Classification (NCBI taxonomy): domain Bacteria; phylum Candidatus Binatota; class Binatia (SeqCode); order Binatales (SeqCode); family Binataceae (SeqCode); species Binataceae bacterium (SeqCode). Next base: position 69,418 of record DATGHL010000038.1, on the reverse strand, counting down.
CGATCGTGGCGGGCAGCCCGGTCTGAATCCAGTCACCGGCCAGAAAAAGATTCGGGATCGAGGTCTTCACCGCCGGCCGGTTGGCATCCGAGATCGGATCGGGGGAGATCGTCGCCTGCTTCTCGCGGAGCACCAGCGCCTTGAGGACCTGCGCTTCACGAGCCGCGGGAATCATCGCGCGCAGATCACGCATCACGAGTTCGAGGACCGCGTCATTCGAGCTTTCGAGCAGATTCCGCGCCCCGCTGATGACAAAGCTCAGATAGCCCGGATGATTGTCGTTGCGGCGGTCGAAGAGCCGGCGCTTGTTGAACAGCCATTGCGTCTCGGTGCCGATAAAGCCGACGAATGCGGAGTGCGTGACGGCGCGATCGAGCCAGAGGTGGACGCAAATAATCGGCGAGCTCTTGAGCACCGGAATGCCGCTGAACGCGGGATCCTTCGCCGCGCCTTCGGGCAGCAGCTTCAGGAGCCGATCCGGGGTGACGGCGGCAATAAAGTTGGCGGCGCCGAGGGTGCTGCCGTCGCGCAGGTGCAGCGTTGCGATCGTGCCTTCAGCGTCGAGTGCGAAGCGCTCGACGATCGCGCGGCAGACCACCACGCCGTCGCGCCGTTCGATAAAGTCGCGGGCGGCGTCACAGTAAAGCTCGCTGAGTCCGACGGTCGAGTAGAGAAAGGATGAATCGAGCCGCCGTGCGAAGAAGGCGCGCTTGAGGACCTCAGCCAGCAGGGCCGCCGACGCCAGCGCCGGCTCGTCGTTGAGCGTCGCGATCGCGAGCGGATACCAGAAACTGCGTCGCGCGCGCTCCCCCTGTTTGGTGAGATTCATGAACTCGGCCACCGTCATGCGCCGCAGGCGATCGCGCGCAAAGCGCCGCAAATACATCAGATGGAGGCCGGCCGTCATGACCTTTATGCGTTCGCGCAGGCTGAGGTGACGATAGCGCAGGATCGCGCCGGTCATGTGAAACGGCCCCGGCAGCCGCGCGGTGCGGAGTATCGCGCGATCACCCGGGCCCGCGAGCATCTCGATTTCGAGATCGCGCTGCGCGACCAGTCGATCGCGCGTGCCGATTTTGCCGAGCAACGCCAGCGTCTCATGATAGCAGCCCATCAGGACGTGCTGCCCATTATCGACAAAATCACCGCTGTCGGGATCGGTAAACGAGTAGGCGCGGCCGCCCAGCGCGGGCTTGCTCTCGAGCAGCGCCACACGAAACCCGCGCTCCGCCAGCGCCACGCCGGCGCTCAAGCCGGCGAAGCCGCCGCCGATAATCGCGACGTCTTTGGGTTCGACCGCCAAGGGCTCAGCTCGCCCGCGGGAAGCGCGTGCCCGCCCAGGCGCGGCCGACCAGGTAAAGTTTGCGCGGCGTCGAGACGCTGAGGCGGCGGTCGAAGACGCGATAGCCGGACTTCACGATCCGTTCGAGCAGCGCCGAGTAGATCAGGCGCATCCCCTCCGCGGCGATCATCGCGGGACGATCCTCGGCGGCCAGCGCCGCGCCCGCCTCGCGATAGAAGGCGCGGGCGCGCTCGGCCTCGAACGCCATCAAGCGGTTAAAGGCGGGGGTGTATGCCGACTTCAGGATTTCCTCTTCGCGCACGCCGAAACGTTGGAGGTCTTCCTGCGGCAGGTAGATACGCTCGCGCGCGGCGTCTTCATGCACGTCGCGAATGATATTGGTCAATTGGAAGGCGAGTCCCAGCCGTTCGGCGTAGACACGCGTGGCCGGATTCCGATAGCCGAAAATCTCGATACAGATAAGTCCGACGGCCGACGCGACGCGACGGCAGTAGAGGCGCAATTCCTCGAAGGTCGCGTAGCGCTTGCGCGTGAGGTCCATCTCGACGCCGTCGATTACTTCCTTGAAATAAAGCTGCGGGATCTTGAAGCGATGAACATTCGCGGCCAGCGCGCGCGAGACCGGCCGCTCGACGGCGCCCGCATAAACCCGATCGAGCTCCTTGCGCCAGCGTTCGAGCAGCAATGCCGGCGTCGCGACGGCGTCGTCGTCGGCGATGTCATCGACGAAGCGGCAGAACGCATATACCGCATAGAGGGCGCGGCGGCGCTCCGCGGGCAGCAGCATGAAGGCGTAATAAAAGTTTGACGAGGACCGGCGCGTGACTTCCGCACAGCGCGCATAGTCGGCTTCCAGAGCCCGTTCCTGAGCGGCTTCAGCCACAGCGCGTCCTCAGCCGGCCAGCCGTCCGCTGAGCGCGTTGCAACCCAGCCGCAGATAATCGATTTTTGTGAGCTTGGGCCGCCGCGTGAAGACGTCGTAGCCGGCGCGCTCGATCGCGCGCAGGATCGCGAGTCCGCCGCCCGCGAACATCAGGATGTCGCGCCGCAGCCGTCGATCAACCAGCCGAGACAACTGCGCGCCGCGCATCAGCCGGTCGCGGGCGAATTCGATCTCATGCTGCATCAGCGCGACGAACGCCGGCGACATCAGGCCTGCACGAAGGTCTGCGGGCGTGACGTTGAAGCGTTCAAGATCGCACCGCGGAAAGTAGATGCGGCCCTTCGTCAGATCGATCGCGACGTCCTGCCAGAAGTTCGCCAGTTGCAACCCGCTGCAGACCAGATCCGATAATTCCTGACGCTCGGCGTCGCGATAGCCGAACAGGTAGAGCACGATTCGTCCGACCGGATTCGCAGAATAGCACGCGTATTCGAGCAGATCATCGATCGTTTCGAAGCCGGAAAAATTCACATCGCTGCGAAACGCCCGCAGCAGGTCGGCGAACGGTTCGCGCGGGATCGCGAAGCGCCGCGCCGTGTCGGCCAGCGCGATCATCACCGGATGGCGCGGCGCGCCCGCATAGGCGAGGTCGAGTTCGCGCTCCCATTCGTCCAGCTTACCCAGACTCTGCGCTTTGTCGGCCAACTCGTCGGCAAAGTCGTCTGCGATGCGCGCGTAGGCATAGATCGAGTGCATATGCGGGCGCATCGCACGCGGCATCAGCCACGACGCTATTGTGAAGTTCTCGTAGTGCGAGCGCGCGAGCCGGGTGCAGTAGCCATAGGCCTCCGCGAGATTCGCGGCGCTCACTTCGGGAGGTGCCGCAGGCGCCATCGCAGTGGATTCGATGGCGCCACCCGCGTCGCGCAACGCCGCGCTCAACGCCGGACGCTGCACTAGGCTGCTGCGGCGGTGATAAGCTCGCGCGCCGCCATCCGCGCCCAGCCGTCGATTTCTAGAAGATCCTCCAGCGTCTCGGCCGGGCGATTGTCGTGGCGCAGCATGATCGCTTCGAGCTGGCGCGGAATATCGATGAAGCTCAAGCGGCCGGCGAGAAATGCCGCGACCAGCTCCTCGTTCGCGGCGTTGAGACACGCGGGCATCGTGCCGCCCGCGGCCAGCGCGTCATAGGCGAGGCGCAAGCAGGGGAAGCGCGAGGTGTCGGGCGCCTCGAAGCTCAGCGAACCGCATTCGACGAGCGACAAAGTCTTGAGATGATTCAACGGCAGCCGCTCCGGATAGGCGAGCGCGAAGGCCACCGGAATCGCCATATCGGGCACCGCCATCTGCGCGATTACCGAGCCGTCGATCATCTCGGCCATCGAATGGATCACGCTCTGCGGATGAATCACGACGCTGACCTGCGCCGCCTCGACCTCGAATAGCCAGCGCGCCTCGATCACCTCGAGCCCCTTGTTCATCAGGGTCGCCGAGTCGATCGTGATCTTGTCGCCCATGCGCCAGGTCGGATGATTGAGCGCGTCCTTGATCGTGATCGAATGGAAACGCTCGGCCGGCCAGGTGCGAAAAGGTCCGCCCGAGGCCGTCAGGATGAGCCGTTTCAGCGCGGCGCGCGGCTTGCCTTCGAGGCACTGAAAGATCGCGTTATGCTCGCTATCGACCGGCAAGAGCCGCACTTTGTGCTCGCGTACGGCGCGCGTGATCAACTCGCCCGCGATCACCAGCACCTCTTTGTTGGCGAACGCGATATCCTTGCCCGCGCGGATCGCCGCGAGCGTCGGCCGCAGGCCGAGCGCCCCGACCAGCGCCGACATCACCAGCTCGGCCTCCCGATGCGTGGCGACGGCGATCGCGCCTGCGCTGCCGTGCATGATTGTTGGCGTCAGCGGGCGAATCCGCTCGGCGAGGCTAGTCGCCAGCTCGGGAGATTCGACGGCGACCAACTCCGGTCGAAAGCGGCGAATCTGCTCCGCGAGGCGTTCGAGATTGCGCCCGGCCGCCATCGCGACGACGCGAAAACGCTCCGGGAAACGGCTGACTACATCAAGCGTGGTGACCCCGACCGAACCAGTCGAGCCGAGAATTGAGATTGCTTTCATGGCGCAGCCTGGTCCGCCCTAATGGGTGGCGCGCTCCGCCACCCGCCGGCGATAACGCCCAAGCGCCATCAGCGGAAAGTAGTGCGCATACATGTGGTATCTCAGGTAGAAGTGATTGGGAAAGCCGGTGCCGGTGAACTCAGTATCGATCCAGCGCCCGTCGCCATTCTGGTGCTCGACCAGCCACGCCACCCCACGCATTACACTTTCGCTGATTTCCTCCTCGGCGGCAATCAGGCCGATCAGCGCCCACGCGGTCTGCGAGGGGGTGCTCGCGCCCTTGCCCTTGAGCGCAGGGTCGCGATCGGCGAGACAGGTCTCGCCCCAGCCGCCGTCCGCATTCTGCACCGACTTGAGCCAGGTTGCGGCGCGCTTGATCCAGGGTTCGTTCACGTCAACGCCGATCGTGCGCAGCCCGGACAGCGCTGAAAAGGTGCCATAGATATAGCTTACGCCCCAGCGGCCCCACCACGAGCCGTCGGGTTTTTGGTCGCGCTTCAACCACGCGATCGCGCGGCGCGCGACCGGATGATCGGTGCGATAGCCCACGGCAGCCATCATCTCGAGCACCCGTCCGGTCAAGTCCGCGCAGGTTGGATCCGTCGCGGCCTCGGCGTCGGCGAAGGGAGCTTCGTTGAGCCAGTTTGAATCGTTGTCAACGTCGAAGGCGGCAAAGCCGCCGTCCTTCGACTGCATGCCCATCACCCAGTTGGCGCCGAGTCGAATTGCTTTCTCGCGCGCCGCCGCGTCGCCGCTTTCCGCCTCCGCCAGCACCATCAGGATCACTGCGGAATCGTCGACATCGGGAAACCAGTCGTTATGGAACTGAAAGGCCCAGCCGCCGGGTTCGAGATTCGGGCGCTTCACCGACCAGTCGCCCTTTTTGAAAATCTGATGATCGATCAGCCATTGCGCACTCGCAGTAATCGCCGACGAGCCGGCGGGAAGCCCCGAATCGAGCAGCGCCTTCGCCGCCAGCGCGGTGTCCCAGTTGGGTGAAACGCAGGGCTGGTAAAGAATCGAATCACCCCGGTCCCAGACCAGTTCACGCGCCGCCGCCAGCGCCTTGACCATCACCGGATGGTCGTTGCGATAGCCGAGCCCTTTCAAGGCCATCGGACTCAGCAGATAACACGGCTCGATTCCGCCCCACGAGCCGTCGGCATCCTGATGCTCGAGCAGCCAGTTTTCCGCATAGGCGATCGCGCTGGTACGCAGCCGACTGAGATGATGCTTGTCGTACAGGCGCAGCAGCTTGTCGGCGCCGCTCAGCACGTTGCGCAACGAGAGCATTCGCGCGCCCGGCCGCATCTGGAATTTCGTGAAATGCGGCGGCTGAATATAGAGTTCGAGCGCGCCCTCGCGCCAGTCCACCGGCACTACGGGCTTGCGCGCCTGCAACAGCATCAGGGCGAACAGCGTGCCGCGCGCCCACGATGACAGCTCGTACATGTTCAGCGGAAACCAGTGCGGCAGCAGGGTTATCTCGACCGGCAGCGCGGGCGTCGCGTCCCACGCAACCTGGTTCATCATCGCCAGGTAAAACCGCGCGAGCGTGCCCGCGTTCGCGATTCCGCCCTGGCTCATAATCCAGCGCCGCGAATTCATCATCGGCTCGTCGCCGGCGCGCATCCCGCTCAGCTTGAGCGCGAAGTAGGCTTCGATCGTGGTCGAAAGATCACCCGCGCCACCCGGAAAGAGCGCCCACGAGCCGTCGGGCTGCTGCGTTTCGAAGAGCCCTTGCTTGAGTTTTTTCTCCAACTCCGCATCGGGCGCAAGCTCCATGAAGCGATTGAAGATGATGTATTCCGCGTTCATTTCCGCATTCGCCTCGAGCGGTGCCTGCCAGTAGCCCTCGCGATGCTGTTCCTTGATCAGGGACTGTTGCGCGCGTTCGATCGTGTGATTGACCTTGGCGCTGAACTCGTCGCGCGCCGCGACGTGCGAATCATGCGCATTGCCGCCCGCTCCATATGAAGTTTGATCCATGATTACCTCCCTCCCCCAACTCCTCTACCCTCAAACTTCGCCCGCCTGCTTATGGAATTACCGCGCACTTCAGCGCCGCGCCGCGCTCGAGCAGATCGAAGACCTCCGCGAGCTCCGCCAGCGGCCGCCGCGCCGTAATCAGCCGTTCAAAGCCCAGCCGCGCCGTGCCGCGGCGCCCTTCGCCCAAAAGCTCGAAGGCGCGGCGCACGTCGCGCGGCCGGAAGTGGAACGGCGCGAGCAGCGTCAGATTGTCGTAATGCATCCGCCGCGTATCGACGCTCAAAGCGGTGCCCACCGGGCAGCCGCCGAAAAAGACCACGCGGCCGCCGGAGCGCACGCGCGCGAAGGCGTCGGCCCATCCCGCCACCTGCCCGGTGCACTCGATCACCAGGTCGGGACCATAGCCGCCGTTGAGTTCCGCAATCGCGGCCTCGGCCTCAGTCGCCTGCACGTCGATCACGCGATCAGCGCCCATCCCCGCGGCCCACGCCAGCCGCTGCTTGCCGCGGCCGGCCACCACGACCTCGCGCACGCCGCGCGCCTTAAGGACCATCGCGTGCAGGAGTCCGAACGCGCCGGCGCCCACGATCACGACGCTCTCGGATTTTTCCGGACGCGCCATTTCCTGCGCGTGGATCACGCAGGACAGCGGTTCGAGCAAAGCCGCCTCCTCGAACGAGAGTGTCGGCGGTTTGTGAAAGGCGTTGCGCGCGATCACATGTGCGCCGATCAGCAGGTAGTCGGCATAGCCGCCGAGCACCATCTTTGTCATCGCCTGGGGACAGAGATTTTCCTGCCCGCGCAGACAAAAGAAGCAATCGCCGCAGGGCGCGGTCGGCGCCGCCATCAGCGCGTCACCCACGCGAAAATTACTGACGCCGGCCCCGACCTCGGCGACCTCGCCTGAGAATTCATGGCCGAACGGCGCGGGCATCGGCCACATCGGATGGCCGCGGCGGAACGCCTTTAGATCGGTGCCGCAGCTCAAGGCGCACTTGATTTCGAGTAGAATTTCGCCGGGCCCCGGATGCGGCGGGACAACTTCCCGCAATTCCAACCGCCGCGGCTCGACCAGCACGGCCTGACGGCAATGCGCCCGCCCGTCAGTGCCGGATACCCGGTCCGCAGCGAGGGATTGCGCGACGCTCACAGCTTGCGCTCCACGGCGAAGGCCGCGATCGCCCGCAGCGCCTCAGCCTTGTCGCCAAAGCCGGCGAGGGCGGCGTCGGCCCGCCGCGCCAGCTCGCGCGCGAACTCGCGTGAGCGATCGACTCCGATCAGCGATGGGTAGGTGGCCTTGCCGCGCGCCTCATCCTTGCCCGTGCGTTTGCCGATATCTGCGGACGAGGCTTCGACGTCGAGCAGATCGTCGGCAACCTGAAAGGCCAGCCCGAGGGCGCGGGCATATTCGCGCAAAGCCGTCAGTTGCGCGGCGCTGGCGCCGCCGAAGCGGGCACCGCCACAGACCGCGGCAGTGAAGAGCGCTCCGGTCTTTTTACCGTGCAAAACCTCGAGGTCTTGCAAACTCAGCGTCTGGCCTTCGCCCAACAGGTCAATCACCTGGCCGCCGACCATGCCCGCCGAGCCGGCCGCCTCCGCCAGCTCGGCGATCGCCGCGACGATTGTCGCCGGTGGCGCGCCGTTGCCGTCGGCGACGACTTTGAACGCGTCGGTCAGCAGTCCGTCGCCCGCCAGCGTCGCGATCGCCTCGCCATAAACCTTGTGATTCGTCGGGCGGCCGCGGCGCAGGTCGTCGTCATCCATGCAGGGCAGGTCGTCGTGAATCAGGGAGTAGGTGTGGATCATTTCAATCGCGCAGGCGAAGTTCATCGCCTGTTCGGGCCTGCCACCCACCGCTTCGCAGGCCGCCAGCGTGAGGATCGGACGCAGGCGTTTGCCGCCCGCCAGCAGGCTATAGCGCATCGCCTCGAACAGCCGACCCGCCGCGCCATCGCGGGCTTTGACGCTGGCGGCGAGGGCTTCTTCCACCTCCGCTGCGCGACCGCACAGATAGCCTTCCAAATCGAACGCCGCAGCGGTCCGCGAACTATCCCGGACGCTGGTTGGTCGGTCTTGGACGCCCGTTTGCCGCTGCTTCATGCCGTCATTTGGCGCCGCCACCGAATCAGGAGAGATAGTGGCGCACCATCCGCCAGGAATCCTTGAGATTTTTGCCGAAATCCATCGCGACGGTGCCCTCGAAGCCCGAATGCAGACGGCAATCGCGGCAGCGAATATCCTGCTTGGTCCGGTAATACTCCCAGTCGGTCGCCTGGTGCAGATCCGCAAAGGACTCGTAATGACCGTTGGTAATCAGATAGCAGGGCCCCTTCCATCCGCGCGGATTACGCGTAACGGTGCTCCAGGGGCTACAGAGTAAATCGCGCTCTCCCGCCAGAAAATCCAGGTAAATCGGCGTGTTGATAATCTTGTAATTGTCGGCGAGCTTGCGCACGCGGCGGAACTTGTCAGGCATCTCTTCCGACTTCAGATAGATGTCATCGTTGGTCAGTACCTGGTAGTGGTAACCGGGCGTCAGCAGCATGCCGTCGACGCCGAGTCCGCTCAGGAACTTGATCAGCTCTTCCAGTTCGGCGCCGCCGGTCTCGCGAAACACCGTCGAGTTGGTCTGGACGCGATAGCCCTTCTCCTTGAGCATTTTGATCATCTTGACGCAGGTGTCGAAGACGCCGTCGCGATCAACCACGCGGTCATGAGTTTCGCGCATCCCGTCGATATGGATGTTGAAGCTGAGGTAGGGGCTCGGCGCGACCTGCTTGACGAAGCGTTCGAGCAGGATCGCGTTGGTGCAGATCATGACATGGCGCTTGCGTTCGAGCAGCCCCTGCGTCAGCGGCCCGATATGCTTGTACATCAGCGGTTCGCCGCCGCAGATCGAGACAATCGGCGCGCCGCATTCATCGGAGGCCGCGAGTGCGGCCTCGAGCGTCATCTGATCGCGAATCGTCTCTTTGTACTCGACGATTCGGCCGCAGCCGATACAGGCCAGGTTGCAGGCGTGCAGTGGTTCCAGCATCAGGACCAGCGGGAAATACTGTTCGCCGGCCGATTTCTTCCGGCGCACATAGCGCCCCAGGTCGACCATTTGCTTAAGCGGTATTCGCATCCGAAATCGATCCTCCTGCCAGCGTCCCCCGGACGCACTTCTGCGTTATTCGGTAGGTGCCGAATCACTGAACAGCCACTGCCCCAACATGCCCCGCGCGCCCTCGAGATCGAGCCCTTGATTACCCAGAAACAGGTAGTTCACCAGCAAACCATTGAGCGTCGAAAGGATGAACGCGACGGCCGTCTGCGGCGCGACGCGTTGCGTGCAAAGTCCTTTTTCCTGCACCCGCAAAACCAGGTCGGTCAGCAGCGTGCGATAACCCTCGTAAAGCGCCAAAACCTGCGCGCTTAAGTCCGCGGACATTTTCTCGTCGTGGAGCAGTTGTGCGACGAAAAAGCGAATCGAACTGGCATTCTCCCGCACAAAAAGCAAATAAAGTTCCATCAACTTCAGGATCTGCGCCTTTTCATCGAGAACTGCGGCCTCTTCGGCAAAATCCAGTACGTAAGGTTGTAGAAGTTGTCCTAAAACAGCCAAAAGCAGCTCTTCTTTAGTCTTGAAGTGCCAAAAAATCAGAGCTTTGCTGACTTTCGCCGCCCGCGCCACCTCCGCCATTGAGGTTTCATGGAAGCCGCGAAGCGCAAAGAGCTGCGACGCCGCCCGCAGGATCTCCTCGCGCGAATCCTGCGACCGCAACTCTACGGACGTCGTCGAGGCTTCAGTTTCATCCATCTAAGTTCACGCAATTCGAGCACTCCGGCCTCACTCCCCTAGAGCGCCTAACCAAGCGGTCAATGGAACACTGTAACCGCCCCGGCGACTAAGTCAAGAACGCGTAACCGAAGATTCGCGCAAGATTAAGAATTTTTCAGAGTGAACTATCGGGCCAGACTTATCGGCGCGCCGCCCCGGCTGGCCGATTCGCGCGCTGCAACAATCAAATCAAGGGCAGCTTCGGCCTCGATAAGATTATTTCGGGCCGTGTTGCCTTGTGGACCCTCGGCGATCGCGCGCTCGAACTCGGCCGCCATCGCGCCGAACCAGCTCGGATGATACGATTCGTCAGGAGCGTCCATCACCGAATGATCTTCGGGGACGCCTGAGCGCGCGGTCAGGGTCAGCCGATTCTCTTCGATCTCCAGCAGCCCATCGCCGCCGTAAATCGTCGCCGAGGTGCGCCGCACCGGCGCTTGCCACGACAGGTGACAGTAGGCAATTCCCGCCGGGAACTCGACGCGCAGATCGGCAACTTCTTCGACCAGCCCACCCGTCGCGCGCTCGAGTTTGGCCGAAACCGCCAGCGGCTGCGCGCCCCCCATCAGGTATTGCGCGAGATAACCGATATGCCACCCGTGATCGATCAGGATCCCGCCACCGCTCCGCTCGTCGAGCCGCCAGCGCTCACCACTGCCGGCTGCGGTTCCGCCGAAACCCGCCGCGCCGACCCGCAAACGTGTCAGCGAAACGTACCCGACCGCGCCGAGGCGTCCCGCGGCAATCAATTCACCGGCGCGTCGATAAGCCGGGGCGTGCTTCCAGTTGTGGACGCACATCAGAACTCGCCGGCTCTTGGCCGCGAGCGCGCGCAGCTCGGCGAACGTGCCGCGCTCGAGGCAGAGCGGCTTTTCGACCAGGACGTTGGCGCCGGCGGCCAGCGCTGCACGCGTCGCGACATCGTGATACGCGGGCGGACTCGCAATATCGACGAAATCGAGCCGCTCGCCGTCGAGCATCAGCTCGAGGTCGTCATAGACTCGAAGGTTTTTGACCAGGTTGATCGCTGCGTGACGGCGGGCAGCGACCGGGTCATGAATCGCGACGATCTGGACGTCAGGCCGGGTGCGCCATCCGGCCAGATGGGCGCGCGCGGCGACTTCGCCAAAGCCGGAAATCGCCCCGCGCAACATGATTAGCTATGGTCAATCCAGACCTTCGCCAGGTCTGCCAACTGCCGCTCGTATTGATTGGGTGTCGGCGAATCAAGAATAAAGATCAGGCGATGCGCTCCGGCCTCCTGATAGCGATCAATCGTGCGGCGCGGTTCGTCGTCGAGCCGCGGCACATGCATCGTGATTTCGAGCTTCGCGAAGTCCCGTCCAGCGTCCGCGCACATCTGCTTGAGCTTCGAGAGCTGGCGGGCCAGTTCGTCAGGGGGCAGACTGAGCGGGGCCCAGCCGTCGCCGAGCGCGACGGTGTCGCGCAGCCCGCGCTCCATCGCGGGACCCATGCCGCCCGCGCCGATAAAAATCGGCGGATGAGGTTTGCGGGCGGGCTTGGGATAGCACTTCACCGCGGGAAAATTGACAAACTCGCCGGCAAAGCTTGCTTCCGGCTGCGTCCACAGCTCTTTCATCGCGCGAATATACTCGCGGGTCATGGGCCATCGCCGCTTGAAGTCGACGCCCATGATCGCGCTCTCCTCGGCGAGCCAGCCGGCGCCGATCCCAAAGAAGAACCGCCCGCCTGAGTAGTGATCCAGCGTCGCGATAGTTTTCGCGAGGTTGATCGGATCGTGCTCAGGCACGAGGCAGATACCGGTCCCGAGACCGATTCGCGTCGTCGCGGCGGCGGCCAGCGCCAGGCCGATGAAGGGATCGATAAAGTGCGCGAGTCCCTCGGGCATCTTGCCATCGGGGGAAGCCGGGTAACGGGACTTGGTCACGACCGGAATTATCGGATGCTCCGGCAGAAAGAATGATTCGAAACCCAGGCCCTCGGCCAGTTTGGCGAAGGCGGCCGGATCGATCGAGCTTTCGGTGATAAACGCCTCGACGCCGATTTTCATGCTGGCCTCGTACGCAGGTTGTTGAAAACGATTTTTAACTGGGAGTCTTGACGCAGCTCGCAGACTCGCCTGCTCGGCTCCGTTCGCCGGGCATCGCTGCGCCTAGCGCTTGAAGAATTCTTGCGCATAAACAAATGTGCCGACGCCGGCGGCGGCCGCGGCACGCGCGTCGATCTCCTGGTCACCGACCATCGTCGAAGCGGCGAGGTCGACGCCGTGCACCCATCCGAGACTGGTGATCATGCCGCCCTTGGGTTTGCGGCAGTCACATTTGTCCGCGTCGTCGTGCGGGCAGATTTCCCACGCCGCGAGGATACCTCCGAGCTGGCGATCGAGCTCGCCGAGCGCGGCCTCGACTTTTTCGCGCTGCAAGCGTCCGCGCTTGATTCCGGCTTGATTGGTGACGACGAAGATCAGGCGATCACGCATCGGCAGGAGCTTCTCGCGAACCCCGGGCAGGAGCGTGATCGTGACATTGCCGCGCGCGTCAACCGGCAGTTGACGGGTTTCATCCATCGCGGCGAGGGTGCCGGCCAAGTCGAGGAAAAGTCCGACGTTCCCCGCGTCCGCGGCCATCTCTAGTTCTCCGCGCGCCAATCAACGTTAGCTTGAACCCAGCCGAAGACCTCGTCGAGGATCTCGGCGCCGCACTCGGCCTGTGCGCGCGTGATGACCAATGGCGGATTAATCCTGATGCGCGGGAAATAGCTCATCATCAGGAGCCCGCGCTTGAGCGCCTCCTGAAAAATCAGCTCCATGACCTTGCGGCCGAGCGGCTGGCGGGTTTCGCGATCGTTCACGAGGTCCATCCCGATTAGCAGGCCACGGCCGCGCACGTCGCCGACGAATGGGTACTTCTCCTTGAGGCCGAGCAGGCGGCTCAGGAGAATCGCGCCGATCTCGCGCGAATTTTCGACGAGCTTTTCGCGTTTGAGCGCTTTCAAGGTTTCGGCGACGGCGACCGCGGCGAGTGGATTTCCGCCGTAACTCGACGACGAGGCACTCGGCTTCGCGAAGGGCTCGGCGCGGCTGATCGCCTCGCCCATGAGCACGCCGGAGACCGGGAAGCCCGCGCCCATCCCTTTGCCGACCGTCATGATGTCGGCTGCGGCGCCGCTATGCTCAACGCCCCACATCTTACCAGTGCGGCCGAAGCCGGTGATCATCTCGTCCGCGATCAGCATCGCGCCGTTTTCTTCGGCGACGGTTTTGACCGCAGGCAGCCAGTCGTCCGGGGGAATTACGTTACCGGCCGTGCCCTGCATCGGCTCGGCGATGATCGCCGCGATTGCGCCGGCAGAGGCGTTTTTTATCTGCTGACGCGCGAAATCGACGCAGTAGAGCCCGCACGACGGATGTTGCAACTTGAAGGGGCAGTGATAGCAATCGGCGTAGGGCACGGCGTGCTGGCCGCCGGGCAGCGGGCCGTAGCCCTGCTTCGACTCGTCACCGATAAGTCCGAGGACGCCGCCGGTCTTGCCATGAAAGCCGCCCCAGAAACTGACGACCTCATGCTTTTTGGTCGCTGAGCGCGCGAGCCTGAGCGCGGCTTCGACCGCCTCCGAGCCGCCGCTGTACAGATGTGCGCGGCGGAGGACGGCGGGCGCCGCCTCCGTGAGCAGCTCGAGGGCCTCGGCGCGTTCGGCCGTGGCAAAGGTGCCGACGGTCAAGCGCGCTGATTGCCGCGCGATCGCGGTGCTCATCGCAGGATGGGCATGGCCAAGGCTCGCCACCGCGACGCCGGCAAAGAAATCCAGAAAAACATTGCCGTCGGCGTCGATCAGGGTCGCGCCGACACCGTGGTCGAAGGCGAGGCCGGCCAGCGACGAGATGCGCTGGCGTCCGGGCGCAAGATAACGCTGCTCGCGGTCGAAAATCGCGCGCGAATTCGGCCCCGGAATCGGCGTGACGACGCGCGGGAGTTTGGTCGTCAATTCAATCGCGGACCGAGTTGCAATATTGTCTTTGGCGCCCTTGCGCGTCTCAGGATTTAGAGAAAACGCCATCCGGTTAGCTCTGTCGTGCAAGAGCCTTTAAGTCAAGTATGGGAAGTCTACGGCGCCGGCGATCAAACAGCGGAATAACCTTCAAGCAGCGTTATAAACCTCGGCGATCTGACTCGGCCGGGTATCGCGACAGGTTTGACCTCGTGCTGCAAGTCAAGGGCTGAGCGCGGCCCGTACTGCAGGTGAGCGCTGGTGGGCGTGCGCTACCAGCATCGTCACCTGCCACCGCTGCGTGTCGGACAAGACGCTGCGGAATCCGGGCATGCCGGATAGCCGAATTCCGTGTGTCACCTTCCAACAAGTGACCCCCTCGGAATCGGCCGTCACCATCTGGTCTTGCTCGAATAACTGCGGCGGCTTGGGAAACATCCCTCGCGACGCGTCAGTGGGCGGCTCCTGCGGAAGACCGTGGCAGAACGCACAGCGTTCTTTGAAAATATGCGCACCCGCGGTCATGTTGGCGTCGTTGAATGGAAGAGGATTCCTTTGTGCGGCCGCATCCCCGATGCTCGCGCTCAATGCCATGTGGGCCAAAGTCGCCTCGAGTGGAAGCGGCTGCGCGGTGGTTTCCATCGAAACTCCGCCGGATTTCACGAACACGTATGCGCCGACTACAAATGCCAGAGTGGTTGCGACGCTACCAAGAACAAACCATCCCAAACGTAACGACATTCAGAATTTGTTTATCTCAAACGTCAGGAGATAGCGACCCATCTGTGCCAAACGTCCCTAGGACCGACGAATCGGCGAACAGCGCCCTCGCTTCCGCGTCTGGCACAGGAGCGCGGTTGCCGCGCGGCGGGTGCTGGTTACTTTCCTTCCCGCGTCGCAGCCCACCGGTCATCGTGAGGAACTTGGTGATGATGAATCTGCGTCTTTCGCGTTCTGTTTCGGTCCTTGCTAAGCGACCCAAGAAAAAACTCGATATCCTGGATATCAATTCGAGATCAATTCTACGCTACATATTGACACAAAAGATGTAAAAGCTGAATACTGCATGACATCTGCACTCCAGATGGTAAGCTCTCAGACCATAAGCGCCGCATTCGGAACGTCTTTGGCGGCCATGGGCCGAAGCGATAGACGCCGCCCTTTTTCCGTTCTAATTACCGCGACGACTTGGTGGCCGCTCTCCGCCCGACTTGCTATCCGACTTATCCAACACGGATGTTCCGTCGCGGCTTTGTGTCCTCGCGGCCACCTGTTGAACCGGGTCTCCGGCATTGGATCGCTCTATCGATATCGGGCGTTTGACTCTGGTCAGTCTCTGGCGCGCGCCATCGCCGCCCTGCGCCCAGATCTTATTGTTCCTTGCGATGACCGCGCAGTTTGGCAGCTGCACGAGGCCTTTGAACGATACCCTAGCTTCCGCCCGCTTATCGAAGCCTCGCTCGGTGACCCCTCGGCTTATGAATCGATTCGGAGCCGCGTCGACTTTATGCGCGTCGCGCGCGAATTGGGACTGCAATCACCTGATACCTGCAGGATTTTTTCGGCCGCCGACGTCGCCGCTTGGCAGATCACTCCGCTCCGGCCTGCGGTCGTCAAACTTGACGGCACCTGGGGCGGCACCGGAGTAAAAATTGTCACGTCCGCCGACGAAGCCGTCAGCAGCATCCGCGCGTTATTAAAGCCCCAGTGGCCCGGAACCGCTTGGAAGCGATACTTGATCAACGGCGACCCACTCGCCTTATGGGCGCGAAAGTCAGCCTCAAGGCCGGTCGTTTCGCTGCAAAGATTTATCCCGGGCCGGCCGGCCAACGCGATGCTTGCTTGCTGGCAGGGCGAATTACTCGGCTTGGTCACGACAGAAGTGATCGCTTCCCAAGGGCCGACTGGCTCTGCAACCATCGTCCGGCTAATCGACCATCCGGAAATAGCCGAAGCGGCGCGGCGCGTGACCGCGCGGCTGCGCCTTTCCGGCTTCCACGGTCTGGACTTCATTCTCGAGGAAGCTACGGGCTCGGCATTTCTGATCGAATTGAATCCGCGATGTACCCAGCTTGGCCACCTGATTCTCCCGGCCCAGGGTGATTTAGTCGGCATCCTCTGCCGCGGCTTGGGTCTGCGGACGGCGCCACTGCCCGAACCGGCGATCGAAGGCGACCTCGTAGGGTTTTTCCCACAGGCGGCGGCTTGGAATCCCGACAGCCCCTATCTGAAATTGGTTCAACATGACATTCCCTGGAGCGAACCGGCTCTCATCCATGAGCTGCTCCGCAGCTCATGGTCCGATCGGCGCCTTGTGATGCGTCTGTACCGCCTGTTGCGCGGCCTCAATCCGGAACGTGTGCCGGAGTTGGGCCAGGTCGACCTCGGATTGATGCTGCGCCCTCGCGAACGCGCCACTCGCCAGGCGCCGCTGCGGTGGCTGAGCAAGCGGAATCGCCGGCAGGCGGTCAAGTTTGCGCGGCCGGAAGAGGGTTCGCGCCCCGATCATGTCGTCGAGGGCTAGCAAGGTGCCCGACCCCCTCGTATGCCGGCTCGTCACAGCGAAGTAGCAATCGTCGGCGCCGGGCCTTACGGCTTATCCCTTGCTGCCCATCTCCGCGCCCGCGGCATCTCGCTGCGCGTATTTGGCGAGCCGATGCAGGTCTGGCGCGGCCAGATGCCCAGCGGCATGCTGCTCAAATCCGAAGGTTTCGCCTCGAACCTCTACGATCCGCAAAGTTCGATGACCCTGCGCCGCTATTGCGCTGATCGCGGTCTGCCCTATCAGGACGTCGGCCTGCCGGTGCCGCTCGCAACCTTCGTCGCCTATGGGCTCGCCTTCCAGCAGCAGTTTGTTCCTGACCTCGATCCCTCACGCGTCGACGCCATCACCAGTGCCGCTGACGGATTTGAGCTGACCACGGCGAATCGCGAGACCTTCTTTGCGCGCCGCGTGGTGGTGGCGGCAGGTATCAGCCATTTTGGCTGGCTGCCTCCCCTGCTATCCGGTCACCCCGCCGAATTGGTGTCTCACAGTTCCGCGCACGGCGGCTTGTCCGAATTCAAGCATCGCCGGGTAGCGGTGATTGGCGGCGGCGCCTCCGCGGTCGATCTTGCGGCGTTGCTTCACGAAGGGGGCGCCGCCGAGGTCACCTTGATTACGCGCCGGCCGGCGCTGGCCTTCCATGAACCTCCCGGTGGTCCGCGTTCGCTTATGCGCCGGCTGCTCGAGCCGCGCTCAGGCCTCGGCATCGGATGGCGATCATGGCTATGCACCTACGCGCCTCTGATCTTCCATCGGGCACCCGCCGATTTACGTACCCGCGTCGTCGAGCGTCATCTCGGTCCGGCCCCGGGATGGTTCATGAAGGACCGCGTTATCGGCCGCTTCCCGCTGCTGACCGGTTCGACCGTCAGCGGATTGAAGCTTGTGGACAGCAAAGTGCATCTGGAGATCGAAGATCAAAGCGCCCGGACCACCTCGATCACCGTTGACCATGTCATTGGTGCGACCGGCTACCGGGTTGACTTGGACCGTTTGACTTTCATCAAGACGCCCTTGCGGCGCCGGATTCGCCACGCGCATGGCGCGCCGATCCTCAACCCGAATTTTGAAACCAGCGTCCCCGGTCTATTTATGATCGGGATCGCTGCCGCTAACAGTTTCGGCCCGCTGATGCGCTTCGCCTGCGGCGCGGGCTTTACCGCCCGCCGCCTCGCCCGCCGCCTTTAGGATTCCAAGGCCGAGCCGGCGGCGTGAGGAAGAATCCGTGGATGCTCCGCGCGAGGTCGCGGAATCGTCTCGCTCCGCGCGGCAGTCGCGCTCCGCCAGTGTTTAGTCCTTGCCCAGGGCCATGCAGGTCATGTCGACATCGTAGGAATGCGTGTCGCTGGCGTGCGGGCGGATCTGGAGGTTGGAGACGGTCACGGGCATCGGGAGCGACTGCACGCCGTAGAGGCTATCGACCACCTGGGGAAGCGTGATGTTAGTGAGTTTGACTTCGACGGTGTACTGGCGAAAGCCGCCGGGTACGGCGTGATCGGCGGGCGTCAGCGAGACGATGCGATCGCGGTTGACGCTTTTGGTCAGGCTTTGCTCGACGACCGAGAAGAGCGAGAAGTTGGGTCCGTTGGGGACGGTGCGATGCTGAGCGGCGGCAAGCTCGCCCTGCAGGCGCTCGTAGACGCCGACCAGCCGCCGCACCTCGAGGAGATCGTTCCGGCGGGTGATGACACGGTCGGCGAGGCTTTGGCGCAGATTGACGATCGGCGAATAGACGAAGCCGTAGAGGACGAGCACGGCAACGATCGCGCCGAGCACGCGCAGAAGTAATTTCTCGCGCGGCTCGCGCTTGTCGAACCAGGTAGCCGCGGCTTCCCACAGGGGTGCGATCGCTTTCTGCGCGCGCTCGAACCACGGCTCCAGCGGCTGGGTCAAGGCTGCGGCGCGCGCGGCAAGGCGGCGGAGACCGACCGGCAGAGCCGGCGGCTTGAAAGTTAGATTGCGCAGGCGCTCGACGAGCGTCATTGCTGCCCCGCGGTGTCTTTGAGTTCGGCGCTCAGGCGGAACTCGACTTTGCCGGCGTTGGCGCCGGCGCCGGCGTGCTCGACCTGGATCGCGCCGAAGTTGCCGCTGCGCTCGAGCGCGCGCTTGATCAGATCGACGGTCGCGAAAGAGTCGGCGGAACCGCCGAGTTTGAGGCCGCTATCGTCAACCTGCAGCGTGTCGGCCTGGAGCGCGACCGTAGGCGGAATAGCGCGCGAGATTTCGAGCAGGACGTCGAGTGGCGAGCCATGGCCGAGGTTGCCGCCGAGCAGGCGCAGGCGATGATTCATATCGGCGATTTTGGCCTGCAATTGGGCGCGCGCGGTGGCCGCGTCGGGATTGCCGAGTGCGGGCGCAGTAACCGCGACGATCTGCCGATTCAACAGATGCAACTGGCGGGCGTCGACCGCCATCGCGAGGATGACGTGGATCGCGGCGATCGCGAGCGCGGCGATCGCCAGCCCGGTAGTCAGACGCAAGGGGCGCAAAGCGCCGCTGCGCCCGCGGAAGACGAAGTCCTGCTGGCGGAAGTTGAGCAACTCAAGCGGCGCCACCGGGGCCTCGCCGAGCAGCATCGCGAGGCAGGCGGCGAAACGCACCGGTTCACTGCTGACGCCTTGAATCAGCGCTGAACAATCGAAATCGCCGAGGTCGCGGATGGGAACTTCGAGCGCGCTCGCGAGTTCGTCACGCAGCTCGGGCGTGGCCGCGGCCGAGCCTGCCAGCACCAGGTCCGGCGGCGCCTGATCGGAGCTGTGGGCGAGCAGCGTCTGGCGGATCGCGGTCAGCATCGGAGCGGCGATGTTGGGCGGCGTGCGCGCGCCGGCGGGCGGTGCGAGTCCGCGGCCCACCGTGCGTAGCGAGCGCGGCGTGCCGGCCTCGTCGATCAAGACCATTGAGGTGCTGGTCTCGTCAATTTCCAACACCAGATGCGTGCCGCCGCGGCCATTGCGCGCGCGCGCGAGCAGGCCGGCGAGGGCGTGGGTGCTGAGCGTGACGGTCTTGGGATCGAGTCCGGAAGTGGCGAGCAGCTGGAGATGGCGATGGAGCTCTGCTTTGCGTGCGAAAGCGGCGATCACGAGACTCGCGCCATCCTGGCGGCCGACACGGGCGAAGGCGACCGCGGCGTCGTCGACGGCGAACGGGAGATGCTCCTCGAGGGCGAAGGGGACTACCTGGTTGAGGCGGCGGCGGTCGGTGAAGGGCAGGGTGAGAAGCCGCTTGGCGACTAGCTCACCCGGCAGCGCGCTGATCGCGATATCGGGCCGTCCGGTGGCGGCGACGATGCGCGCGAGCGCGCCGGCCAGGTCAGGCTCGTCGGCGGCGCGGTCTTGCTCATAGACGCCGACCAGTTCGAGGGCTTTGTAGGAGCGTTCGGCGAGCGCAGCGCGCACGCGGTCGCCGCTCAATTCGAGCGCCAGAATTCGTTGCCCCACGTGCTTTTCCCGCCGTCTCCCCGCCGTCGTGCCGGCGTTCAGTCCGCGTGCCAGTTCGATAATGTGAAGGAAGCGCCGCCGCCCTGAGCTGCTGCGCGTTTAAATGTCGCGTACACGCGCTTGCGGGCTCCGGCGAAATCCCCCTGACCCGTTATAGTAAAGTAAGTGCTGGTCGTGGTTAACAGGTTGCTCACGGGAGGTTTTCCGGCCTCAGGAATGACCCTGGTAACATCGGTCTGTTGATCGAAGGGCACGAGCGCACGCTGGTTGATGATGTCCTTGATAGTAACCGCGTCGATTTTAAGCGCTGGCGCCAAGGCCAAAAGCACCTCGGGCGGCGCGGTATTGAGGTTGACGCCCTTAGGTGTCGGCATCGCCGTCAGGAATTGAGAGAGGATGAGGAAGGTTTGGTCGTCCATGCCCTTGAGCATCCGCAGGTCGTAGATGGTGGGTAGGGCGCTGTTGCGCGGTTCGTAGGGCGGGATGAGGCTCAGGTAAAAATCGGCTTCAGCGCCGCCGGGAGTCTCGATACTGTCAGAGTCGAGCCAGTCGATCATGGTCGGGAGCAAATCGGGTGACAAATTCAGATTGGCAAGCAGGGTTGCGATAACCTCCGCGACTTGCTTGCTGGGCTGTCCGGTCTGGCTGTCGACCAGCTTGTTCAGGTTGATCTTGCGATCCTCATCGATAATCGCCAGCGAGACCGCGCCGCCCTCGACCGGAATGGGTGGGAAGGGCTGGGCCCAAATCTGATCGAGGCTGTCGTGTCCTTTCGGCTGGGTGGTCCCACCGCCGCCGCCCTGATTCTGCGGAGGATTGGCGAGGGCATTCTGAACGAGCAGGGCCAGGCCGACATTGACGCCCGACCGCGCGAGATAATAGGCGCGCAGCTCGTCAGCCTGATTCGCCGCACTGCGATAACCCAGGGCGGCCGTGGTGGTGAAATCCATCACCAGCAGGGTCATCAAGGCGACGGCCAGCATCGTCGCCAGCAGGGCGATGCCGCGTCGAGGTTTGCGCCCGGTCACCATTGTGCAAATGCCATTGGCAACGTGACCATGGTCGAGAGCCGCAGCGGCGCGCCGTTGGGGGAAGCGAGCGCGAGTTCGATCGCGACGGCCTCGGGGATTTGGCGGCCGGGCGGCAAGCTCTCCGAGTTCCAGGACTCGCCCCAGATATTGCCGTCGAAATAACTGAAATGCAGGGACAGGAGATTGTCGGCGAGAATGACGGTCGCGTTCGCGGCGGTGAGACCGCCCGCGGTGGTCAAGAGGCTGCTGAGCTGGGTGCGCGTCAGCAGGAACAAGCCGCGACGGTTGGGATTCGGCGCGGTGGCGTAAGTGACCGTGTCCTCTGCGCCAAAGCCTTCAAGCGAGCGGCGATGACCGGGATCCAGAGTCGAAAAGCTGATCGAGTCGAGCGGTGAATTGTTCTGCATGCGGCCCTGGCCGATCAGAGAAACATTGCTCGCCGTGACATTTTGGGTTTGCACCGCGCCGCGGATTTCGTTGCTCATCTGCCAGAGCACTGAGCGGCCCTGCTGCGCCGTGACGAGGCGGTTCTCGCCCTGGAGCTTGCCGGTTGCGACCGCGTGAAACGAGCCCGCGAGCATCACCATAATCAAGCCGAGGATCGCGACGGCCAGCATCAGTTCGATCAGAGTGAAGCCGGCCGCAACAGCAGGCCTCGAATGACGTCGCCGCAGGCTCATCCGGTGCCTAACGTCACACCACCCGGTCCGTTGGGGCCGCTCGGGCCGCCGCCGGGATTGGTCTGGTTGGGGGTTGGCGGCATCGGATTGTGCATGAACTCGGTCAGGTTGAAGCTCTTGCGGAAGCCGGGCCCGTAGAGCACCTGAACCTGGACGCGGGTGATGTCCGGAAAAAGCGGCGAGGGCGTGACTTCGCGCACCCAGCGGAAGTTCGGGTATTCGCCGGGGTGGGTCTGCGAGAAGTCGCCGTGGGTTTGGCCCGGGTTCGGAAAGCGCTCGAGTTCAGCTTCCGACATCAGAGCTTGTCCGAGCATCGCGGCCCGTGTGAGTTCCTGGGCGCGGATGACCGACTGCATGTCGCTATGATGGAGCGCGAGCAGGGCGATCAGTGCGATGCCGATGAAGGCGATGGCGATCATCACCTCAAGCAGCGTGAAAGCGGCAGTGAAATGGGTCGGACGGCGCCTCATCCCGCTATCCCGGCCATTGCCTGACGGCTCAAATCGCCGCGCGCGATCGCGGTGCGCCCGCTGAAAGGGTTGATTGAGAGGGTCATGACGTCGCCGTTGCTGTCGGAGAGATGGATCACCACGCCGTCGGCGATGCCGCTGGGGTAGAACTGCGAGCTGATGGCGCCGCGGCGGAAGGCGCCGGCGCCCTCGACCCAGACGTCGCGCAAATAGATGTTGGCCGGCAAGCGGACTGGCACTCCCGCGGGGCCGCGCTCGGGTCCAAATTGCGGCTGCACGGCGAACGGATCGAGGCGCGTGACGAAATAGCCGTTGTGATCGAGATCGAAGGTCAGGCGCAGCAGAACCTTCTGCGCGCCGGCTTCCTCGTAGAGGTAGTTCGAGCGGCTGGCGAGCCGCCGCGCCTCGCTCTTAAGCTCGGAATTGCGCAGGCCGCCGAAGTAGGGCATCGCGATCATCATCACGAGGCCCATGATGAAGAGCACGACGGCGAGCTCAAGCAGCGTAAAGCCGCGCGCCATGCGTCGCGCGATGTCGAGCCGCGGCCTCAGGCGGCGACGCTCATTGAGTGCTGCTACCGTCGATATCGGCGTTTTTGCCTTCACCACCCTCGACCCCGTCGGCGCCAAAGGATTTCAGCGTATAGCTGTTGCCGTCGCTCTGGTAGAAATAGGCATTCCCCCACGGGTCCGGCGGAACTTTTTCAATGTAGGGTCCCTGCCAGTCGTGCGGGATATTGCCGCTGCTGGGCGCGCCGATAAGTGCGTTGAGCCCCTGGTCGGAGGTTGGATAACTGCCGGCGTCGAGGTAGTAGCGGTCGAGGCCGCTTTTTAACTGCGAAATGTCGGCCTGCGCCTTGACGCGCTTGGCCTTGTCGGTGGCGCTGCGGAGGTTCTGGACCACGATGGTGGCGAGCAGGCCGATAATCAGGATGACGACCATCAGTTCGATCAGGGTGAAGCCCGGCGCGAACTGTGAGTTTTGGGATTTGGAAGTCATTGGCATACGGGCGACTCGTTTCGCGATCACTGCATCATCTGGTTGAGCTGAAAGATCGGTTGCAAGATCGACAGCATCATGATCAGGATAACCGCACCCATCAGGATCGTCATCAGGGGGCCGAGGAGGGTGGTCAGTTGTCCGAGTGAGGCATCGACCTCGCGTTCGTAGTTGTCGGCTACCCTTTGGAGCATCTGCTCGAGTTCGCCGGAGCGCTCGCCGACCTTGATCATCTCGATCAGCAGGGGGGGGAAAAGGCCGCTGCGCTGCAGCGTCTGCCCCATGCCGTGGCCTTCGCGGATACTGTCGCGGCTCTGCTCGACGGCGTCGGCCAACAGACCGTTGGTGACGACGCGCTTGACGGCGGTCAGAGCGGGCATCAGTTGTACGCCGCTTTCGAGCAGGGTCGCGAGCGTGCGGGCGAAGCGCGCGCAAATGATCCGCGTCATGGTAGGGCCGAGGTAAGGCATCCGCAGGATCCAACGATCGTAGACGCGGCGGCCGGCGCGGGTGGAGAGCCCGAACATGATGCCGGCGATGGCGGCGACGAGCGCGATAATGATCACGAGCCAGTAATTCGACAGGATGCCGGATAGGCGAATCAGCACGCGGGTCATCAGAGGCAGGGCCGCGTGCTGCTGATCGAAAATCGTCGCGACCTGCGGAATCACGTAGGTGACGAGAAAGCCCATGATGAGCATGCCGGCGAGGATCATGATGACCGGGTAGGTGAGCGCGCCGCGCACCTTGCCGACGAATTCCGACTGACGCTCGCTGTAGTCGGCGAGGCGATCGAGGACGGGCTCAAGGGCGCCGGCGGCCTCGCCAACGCGGACCATCCCGACGTAGAGGTCGGAGAAGATCTCGGGATGGAGCATCAGGGCGTCGGCCAGCGACGAGCCCTCGCGCACGCGCTCGCGGACCTGCGAGAGCATCCGCTTGATGTGGGGGCGGGTCGATTGATCGGCGAGCGTGCCGAGGGCCTCAACGAGTTGAACCCCGGCGCCGAGCAACGTGCTGAGCTGGCGGGTCAGCAGGGCGAGTTCGGGCGCCGGGAGGCGTCGATGGAAGGTCGGCAGCCATTGGCGGGGTGCCTGCGCCTGTAATGCAGCGTCGGCTTCCGCGGTCAATTCGGTGGGGAAGATGCCGAGTTCGCGCAGTTTGCCGCGGGCGGTGCGGGCGCTGTCGGCGTCGATGACGCCGCCAACATTGCGGCCGCTCGGCGCAAGTCCACGGTAGGCAAAAACCGGCATGATGGTTTCGGCCGCGCGGCCGCGCTAACTGATCTCCTCTTGCGTAACGCGGAGCAGCTCTTCAATGGTGGTCTGTCCGGCCATCACGCGCTCGGCGCCGTCCTGTCTGAGCAATTTCATCCCTTGCGAAGTGCAGGCCCGCCGCAAGGTCGCGGAATCGGCCTTGCGCATCACGAGGCTGCGCACCTCGTCGTCAATGATCATCAGTTCCTGAATCGCGGTACGGCCGCGATAGCCACTGTTGCGGCAAGCTTTGCAACCCTTGGGTTTGTAGATCGGGCCCTTCAAATGACTGGGACGCAAACCGATACGCGCCAATTCATTTTCGGCGGGCGTGTACGGCTCGCGGCACTCCGGGCAGACCACCCGGAGCAGGCGCTGAGCCAGCACCGCCAACACCGAGGACGACACCAGGAACGGCTCGATCTCCATATCGACCAGGCGCGTCAGTGCGCCGAACGAGTCGTTGGTATGGAGGGTGGAAAAGACCAGATGGCCGGTGAGGGCGGCCTGAATCGCGATCTCGGCGGTTTCGCTGTCGCGGATTTCGCCGACCATGATGACGTCGGGATCCTGACGCAAAATCGAGCGCAGCCCGTTGGCAAATGTCAGCTCGATCTTCGGATTCACCTGCATCTGGCCGACGCCGTGAAGCTGATATTCGATCGGGTCTTCGATCGTGATGATATTTTTTTCGGGTGAGTTGATGCGGCTGAGGCAGGCGTAGAGCGTCGTGGTTTTGCCCGAGCCGGTGGGGCCGGTGGCGAGGATGATGCCGTGACTCTGCCGAATCAAGCGATCGATTTTGCGCAAATTGTCGCCCGAGAAACCCAGCCGATCGAGATTGACGTCGACCTGCGCCTGGCCGCGATCGAGCAGCCGCAGCACGATGCGCTCGCCGAAGGCGGTGGGAATGGTCGAGACGCGGATATCGATGTCGCGGCCGGCGATGCGCACGCGGATGCGCCCGTCCTGCGGCAGCCGCTTCTCGGCGATGTTCAGCCCGGACATAACCTTGATGCGCGAGGCGATCGCAGCATGAAAACGCTTGGGCGGTGACAGCAGATCGTAGAGCATCCCGTCGACGCGGAAGCGCACCACCAGATCGCGCTCGAAAACCTCGACGTGGATGTCACTGGCGCGATCCTTGACCGCCTGCGACAAGAGCCCGTTGACCAGCTTGATAATCGGCGCGGCGTCGTCGGCTTCGAGCAGATCGCGCGGCTCGGAGGCAAGCTCGCTGGCGACCAGATCGAGCCGCTCTTCGTCGAGATCGATCATCAAATCCTGGGCGGTGGTCGTGGCGGCCTGATCGTAGGCTCGATTGATCGCTTCGTTGATCACCTCGAGCGGCGCAACCACCGGATTGATCGCCTTGCCGAAAAGCACGTGGAGATCGTCGAGCACTTCGTAATTCGACGGATCTGCGATCGCGACCATCACCGCGCCGTCCTTCAGGCCGATCGGCAGCAGCGCGTTTTTCTTGGCGTAGTTGATCGGGACCTTGGCGACAAGGTCGCTGTCGAGCAGGTGGCCGTCGATTTGCGCCTGAAACGGCAACCAGTATTCCTGGGCGAGAGCACGGGCGAGCCGCTGGGGCTCGAGTGCGCCCATATCGACCAGCACCTGGGCGAGCTCTTGCCCAGGCTTTTTGCGCTGCTTGGCCTTCTCGAGGTCCTGAGGTGAAACCCAGGAACGGTCGAGCAGGATTGCTTCAAAACCTTTGTGCGCAGTCGCCATTACGTCGGGAAGAGTTCTCTACCAACAATTAGACACGATGTGCCGCGCGGGGCGCAATATTTCGTCAGCAGATGGCTGCTTTAGCCTAATAATGGGTAATCGGAGTTCCGCCCCCTCCGCCCGTGCCGAATCCGTAGCTGAATCCTGCGCCTTTTTTCGCCGGCATCGTATGCTCCACCGTCGCCCATGAGACGAGTTTGTCGTCGACGAACTTCAAATCGAGAAATTTGTCCGTGTCGCCGGGTTTGGTTGAGGTGTAGAGCAAAGTTGCCGCGATGTCGTTCGAGTTCGGCGTCGAAACGTAGCTCCAGAGTTCGGAATTCTGTTCGAGCGGCGTGCGCATGTCGGGTTCGCCCCAATCCGAGTGGACCTGAACGGTCGATTCTCCAGCCTTCAGCGTAGATGCCATGCGTGCCGCCTTGGCGCGTGAGCCGGCGTCATACACCACTCCGCAGCCGGCCACGAGCACGACCGCCAGCACCATCAGAGTGCGCAGCTTGAAGCGTCCCATCGGCGGAATTGTCTAGGCCCAGCCCGCGCATGTCAAATTTCCCGCTAGCTGCGGCGCTCCGCAGCCGCGCTCCGCTAATCAAGAATCTTGACGCAGCTCGCAGACTCGCTTGCTCGCTCCGCGCGGCAGCCGCGCTCCGCTAACGTTGTGTTGTGCTATAAAGCTGTCGCGGGAGGCGACTGTGCAGGAGACTCCGGGCAGAAGAGGCAATTGATGGCAAGCAGAC
Source organism: Candidatus Binataceae bacterium (assembly GCA_035308025.1). Lineage (NCBI taxonomy): Bacteria > Candidatus Binatota > Binatia (SeqCode) > Binatales (SeqCode) > Binataceae (SeqCode) > Binataceae bacterium (SeqCode). The sequence continues at coordinate 42,439 of DATGHL010000038.1, read as the reverse complement.
TTAAGCTGGTGAAAGGCGCTGCGGAGCGGGGCGCAATGATTTACGGGATGCGGCTGTTCCAGCCGAGTCAGCCGGTCAAGGTCGAAGACGCGAGCGTCAGCTTGAACGACGGCACCTCGGCGCGCGTCACGATGCATCTGCTGGAAGGCACTCGCGCGCAGATTCGGCGGCAATTGATGCAAAGTATCGATGCGTTCTTTGAATTGCTCGACGAGGATCATCCGCAGTAACAGCAAGCGGAGCGACTTCGCGGGGCCCAATAAAGAATTAGATCAGAGGGGAAAAACTTAAGGAGCGTTGAGATGGACCTGAAGTTTGTGAAGTACGAGAAGAAGGATCATTTGGCGTACGTGACTTTCAACCGGCCCGAGGTGATGAACGCGATGCATCCGCCGTGTCACGTCGAAATGGATCAGGTCTGGGATGACTTCGCCGCCGACAAGAATTTGTGGGTAGCGATTCTAACCGGCGCCGGCGATCGGGCCTTCTCCGCCGGCAACGACTTGAAGTACACGGCGGCACATCACGGCGAACCGATGCCGCACTGGCGCGGCGGCTTCGCCGGCATCACCGATCGCTACGATATCGTCAAGCCGGTGATTGCGGCGGTCAACGGGTTCGCCCTCGGCGGCGGGCTGGAAATCGCGCTCGCCTGCGACATCATTATCGCCGCCGATCACGCGCGTCTCGGGCTGCCCGAGGTGCGCGTCGGCCTGATGGCGGGCGCCGGCGGAGTCCATCGGCTGCCGCGTCACATCCCGCTCAAGATCGCGATGGGCATGATGCTCACCGGCAAGCACATCATGGCCGCGGAAGCTCATCGATGGGGTCTGGTGAACGAAGTCGTGCCGCTTAAGGATCTGATGCCGACGGCAGAACGCTGGGCCGCGGAGATTATGGAATGCTCGCCGCTGTCCGTGCAGGCAAGCAAGGAGCAGGCCTATCAGGCATTGCATCTTTCGATCGAAGAGGCGACGGCGAAAAAGTATCCGGCGACCAATCGGCTCTTCAAGTCAAAGGATATGATCGAAGGTCCTCGCGCCTTCGCCGAGAAGCGCAAACCCAACTGGAAGGGGGAGTAAACACGAGGGAAGCTGTGCACAGGTCGGTGAGCAGAGTCGTTTGCGTGAAGGAGTAGGCTGGATCGGCGAGGCGCGGTCAAGGTCAGGAGTCTGCGAGCTGCGTCAAGAATCAGGGAGAACAGCGCCGCTCCACCCCGATAGCGAAATCCGCTATGAATGGGACGGACCGTAATTCACCAACGGCCAACTGTTCAATGGAGAATCGATGAAACACGAAGATATTCGCTATCAGGACGGCGACGTTAACTGTCACGGCCTCTACGCTTATGACGAGCATAGCAGCGCGCGCCGCCCGGGCGTGCTGATCATGCCCGACGCTTTCGGTCTCGGCCCCTTCGTCAAGGAGCGCGCCGAGCGCCTGGCCAAGCTTGGCTACGTCGGTTTCGGCGCCGACCCCTATGGCGATCGTCTGGTCGCCAAGGATCTTCCCGAGGGCATCAAGTACGCGATGGCGTTGCTGGGCGATCCCGCGAAAGTTCGCCGCCGCGTCCGCGCCGCGCTCGATAAGCTCGCGGCGCTGCCGCAAGTCGATCCCAAGCGGCTCGCCGTGATGGGTTATTGCATGGGCGGCACCTGCTCGCTCGAGATTGCGCGCGACGGCGCGGCGCTCAGCGGGGTGGTTTCATTTCACGGCGGCCTGGGCACCGCGATGCCCGCGGCGGCTGGCGCGGTCAAGGCGAAAGTCCTGGTGTGCAACGGCGCCGAGGATCCCTTCGTGCCGCCCGAGCAGTTAGCCGGCTTCACCGCCGAGATGACCAAGGCCGGCGTCGATTGGCAGGTCATCAACTACGGCGGTACGGTGCATAGCTTTACTAATCCTGAGGCCGACCTGATCGGCGCGCCGGGAATCAAATACAACGAACAGACCGACCGGCGTTCGTGGCAGGCGATGAGCGGATTCTTCAAGGAGATCTTTGGCGCCTGAGCACGAAGCTCGGAAGCCGTCAAAATGAAACGCGCGCGCCCTGATCCTGATGGTAGATCACTGATGGCAAACGCCGCCCGTTCGCTCCGGCGAAAAAATATCACTGATCTGGCGCGCGGGACTTGGTCGCGCATCTGGCGCGAGCCGATGCCCTCGGGCTGGAAGGTCTACCTGGTGCGCAAGACCGTCATCCAGCACGCTTACGGCCGACATGTATGCGGCGTGACGCAGCACGATCGCAAGACCATCCTGATTGGCCGTAACACCGATCACTACAGCTTCCGCACGATGGTCCACGAGTTGGCCCATCTGCGCACGCTCGGCGAGGAGCTCGATCACGGCCCGCGCTGGGAGTACGAGTTTCATCGCGTGGCTCATCCGGCCCTCGGCGCTGAACTTGATAAAGACATTTGATTATGGGATGGAGATAACCGCAGCGTCAGCCTGCAGCTTGAGTCATAAGGTGGGCGCGCAGGGATCAAATGAGCGATAAGACCGAGATTGCAGTATTTGGTGAAGGCTGCTTCTGGTGCACCGAGGCGGTGTTCGAGCAGGTTAAGGGCGTGATTAGCGTCAAATCCGGTTATGCCGGAGGCACGCTGCCCAACCCGACTTATTCTCAGGTCTGCACTGGCCGGACCGGTCATGCCGAGGTCGGGCGCATCGAATTCGATCCCGCGCAGGTCACCTACGCTGATCTTTTGACCGTCTTTTTCGCGACCCACGACCCGACGACCCTCAACCGCCAAGGCGCCGACGTCGGCACCGAATACCGTTCGATCATTCTCTACACTTCGCCGGCGCAGAAGCGCGCGGCGACAAACTGTATCGAGGAGCTCTCCAAAAGCAACGCCTTCAACGCGCCGATCGTCACCGAGATCAAACCGCTCGAGGCCTTCTACCCGGCCGAGGACTACCACGCCGAATACTATCGCAACAACGCTTTTGCGCCGTACTGCCAGGTCGTCATCACACCGAAGCTCGCAAAGTTTCACAAAAAGTACGCCGAACTGCTGAAATCGTAGCGTCGTTCACGAAGATTCGATCACCAGTTGCGTTCAGCCTTGATTCTGCGGAATCCTGACGTGATGAGCGCACCGCATTGGCCGGCGCAATGAGCGCACCAAAATTAATCGTCCTTGACGACGCCGCTTCCCTCTTCGTCCACGCCGCCGAAGAGATCGCGCACGTCGCCGGCGAGGCCGTGTGCACCCACGGCGAGTTCACCTTCTGCCTGACTGGCGGGTTGACCCCAGAGCCAACTTACGAGCTCCTCGCCTCACGCTTCCATCACAGTATCGATTGGAGTGAAGCGCAGTTCTTCTGGGGCGACGAGCGCTGCGTGCCGCCCGACGATCCCGCGAGCAACTTCGCGATGGCCAACCGCACGCTGCTCTCGAAGCTCGAGCTGCGCCCCGAGCAGATTCATCGGATGCGCGGCGAGGATCCTCCCGAGACCGCTGCGCGCGCTTACGAAGACCATCTGCGCACCTTCTTCCACCTCGACCCCGGCGCGATGCCCGTGTTCAATCTCGTGCTGCTCGGCTTGGGCGAGAACGCGCATATCGCGTCGCTCTTCCCGCACCATCCGGCCCTCGCCATCACCGACCGCCTCGCGGTTGCGATCGAGGTTGACGCCCCGCAACGCCATCGCATCACGCTGACGGCGCCGATTTTGAATCAGGCCGCACGCATCATCTTTCTGGTTGCCGGCGAGTCCAAGGCCGCGGCGGTGAAAGCGGTGCTCGAAGGTCCACGCGACCCCGAATCCGCGCCCGCGCAGCTCATCGCGCCGCCCGACGGCGACGTTACCTGGATGCTTGATCGGGCGGCGGCGCGCTTGCTGTCCTAAGACTCGAGCGCGGCGCGCGACGCTACAAAATCGCCAGCCCGATTTCGGTCGAGCACTAGCGAAGCGCAGCGTAGCGAGCAGGCGCGTCGTATCTTGGCCGCGCCTCGCAGACTCGGCCGCACCCTGGAGCTGCGTCAAGATTCCCAGTTGAAGATCCTTTTCAACTGCCTGCTACAAAATCGCCAGCCCGATTTCGGTCGAGTAGGTGTACTGGCCGTAGCGGTCAAAGGTCCGATTCGAGACGCTGCCCTGGATCTGTACGCGATAGGTGCCCTCAACGCTGCGCGCGCCGACCGGCGGATTGCGCGACCAGATGCCTTGCTTGCACGCCTCGATAAACAGCCGATCGACCGCGAGGTCGCCCGAATGATGCTCGATCACGATCTCCTTGAGCCGGCCCTCCGGGTCCATGATCGCAGTCAGCACCACCGGCGTCAGTTCGAGGGGCACGCGCTTGCTCCCCAGTTTCTCCGGCTCCAGCGTCAGCGCGGCGCGCATCGTCTGCGTCAACAAAATATCGCTGAAATTGGCGTACTGACGCGCTTTGTCATTGAGCAGGCGAGTTCCCCCCGGCGCCTGCGTGTCCGATGAGGGCGTCTCGGTGTCGTAACGTCCCGGCTCGCCGGCGGCGAGCTTGTGCGTCAGTTGCTCATTGCGCGAAGCGCCTACGCTGACGTTGCTCGTGGACTGCAAGGGTGAAACGGTCGGCAGCACCGGCGGCAGCGCGACCGCCGTCGTATCCGCCGCCGACAACTTCGATAGATCGGTCACCACTTCCGGCCGGTCGGGGACGTTCGGCACCGGTTGGAGCGGCCGTTCATCGCTCGGCGGTTTTGGCGCGACGCATCCGGCCAGCGCCAGCAACCCCAGCGCGAGCGCCGCACACCGACAGCGCAGCCCGATCTTCACCGCGGAAGTTTTGCCCGACCTTCGCATCCTGCGCGTCATCCTGCCGCGCAGCATTCTAGCCGCGCCGCCCCCGCAGCTCAAAGTTGTCACGCGATTCTAACCAGGTACGCAGGTGAATTGTGCCGCGACCAAATGATGATTATTATAGCTCCACTTCCGGTGACTAATGCCGGTGGGCCTTAATATGAAAGCTGCAATCCATCCCGACTATCGCCGATGCGTAGTGACCTGCGCCTGCGGCAACACCTTCGAGACGCATTCGACCCTGCCGAAAATCCAGGTCGAAGTCTGCTCGAACTGCCATCCGTTCTACACCGGCCAGCAACGCTTGGTCGATACCGCCGGACGCGTCGAGCGCTTCAACCGGAAATACGGCAAAACCCCCGCGACCAAGGCCACTGCCGAGTAAGCGAGGAGCCTGATGGCGCCCCTTCTGCGCGCGCGCCATGATTAATTGAGCAACGGCCGTTGAATCCTCTGCTCGACAAGCTCAAAGGCGTCGAGGAGCGCTTCGGCGAGCTCGAACGCCGCCTGAGCGATCCCGCAGTCGCCGCGAACAACCGCGAATACGCCAAATTGGGGCGCGAACGCGCGCAACTCGCGGACGTCGTCGTGGTCGCGCGCGACTACCGCAAACTGCTCGAGGAGATTGCCGAGCACGACGCCTTTATCCAGGGTGACGACGCCGAGCTACGAGATCTGGCCCGCGCCGATTTGCCGGAACTCGCGCGCCATCAAGGCGAAATCGAAGAGCGGCTGAAACTCCTGTTGACCCCGCGCGATCCCAACGACGACAAAAATGTCCTGCTCGAGATTCGCGCCGGCACCGGCGGCGAGGAGGCTTCGCTCTTCGCCGGCGTCCTCTTTCGCATGTACAACCGCTATGCCGAGCGCCACGGCTGGAAGGTCGAGGCGCTCAGCCAGAGTAGCACCGGCCTTGGCGGAATCAAGGAAGTCATCGCCTCGATCAGCGGGCGCGGCGCCTTCAGCCGCCTCAAGTTCGAGGGCGGGGTCCATCGCGTGCAGCGTGTGCCCGCGACCGAAGGTTCAGGCCGCATCCACACCTCTGCGGTAACCGTCGCCGTGCTGCCCGAGGCTGACGAGGTCGAGGTCAGCATCAACGAAGAAAAAGATTTGCGCATCGACGTGATGCGCGCGTCGGGTCCCGGCGGCCAGAGCGTAAACACGACCGATTCCGCCGTCCGCATCACTCATATTCCGACCGGGATGGTGATCATCTGCCGCGACGAAAAATCCCAGCACAAGAACAAGGCCCGCGCGCTCAAGATTCTGCGCGCACGCCTGCTCGAAAACGCCCACGCCGAGCAGGACGCCAAGATCGCCGACGCGCGCCGCTCGATGGTCGGGACGGGGGACCGCTCCGAACGCATCCGCACTTACAATTTTCCGCAGTCGCGCGTCACCGACCATCGCGTCAACCTGACGCTCCATCAGCTTGATCAGGTGCTCGACGGCGCACTCGAACCGATTATCGACGCGCTCGCCACCGCCGAACAAGCCGCCGCCCTCAGCGATAAATAGGGCGCGCCATCTTCGCCTGCGATGGAAGTCGCCATGCTAAATCTCAAATATCTGCGCCTTAAGGTCTTTCACGAAATCCTCACGCGCGTTCAGCCAGCTTTACGTGGAAGCCGGATGGCAGAGTTTGAGAAAATTTTTGCTCCGGAGCGCGGCACCCGGGTGATTGACCTAGGTGGCACCACCACAATCTGGAACCTGATCAAAACGCCACTCGACGTCACCATCGTGAACCTAACCTGCACAGATCCTGCGAAGAACACCGACAGCCATCATCACTTCACCTTCGTCGAAGGAGATGCCACACAACTTCACGACTACAGTGATAATAGTTTCGACATCGTCTTCAGCAACAGCGTGATCGAGCATGTCGGCGGTGAGCCGAACGAGCGGAAATTCGCTGGCGAAGCCCGCCGTCTGGCGCCCTCCTATTACGTCCAGACGCCCTCGGTCTATTTTCCGCTGGAGGCGCATACCGGCATTCCGTTCTGGTGGGCCATGCCCCGCGCCCTCCGTGCAAGAATGCACAGGGGCTGGGAGAAGACGCTCCCGGATTGGAACGAAATGATCAGAGGCACGACGGTGATCACACGTCGTAAATTACAGGGCTATTTCCCTGATGGGACGGTGAAGACGGAGCGTATACTCGGGATCCCTAAATCATATTATGTCTATCGCCTCGCGGACGTATCAGCGGTGGTCGGCACTGTTGAACGTCCCGCGAATCTTTAGCCTCACGAGTTGGTCTGTAACCGACAGGCACCATTTTAAAAATCTTGTTTCGCGACCCACCAGCCATTCCCGCATTTTCGCCACCAGGCTGCCGACCCATAGTGCCCCGCCGACAGCGCGGCGACTTGAGGTTGCAGCCGGCGCGAACCTGCGATAGCCCGCCGGGCGGGCGCACGTTAAAGTAGCGGCACCTTCATGGACCAGATGATCATCCGCGGCGGCCGCACGCTGCGCGGCGCGGTCGCCGTCAGCGGCAGCAAGAACGCCACTCTGCCGATTCTGATGGCGTCGCTGCTCACCCGCGAGCCGCTCGTCCTGCACAACGTCCCGCGCCTGCGCGACGTCCGCACGGCGATCGCCCTGCTCGAAGGGCTCGGCGCGACCGCGCACTGGCTCGACGAACACAGCCTCGAAATCTGCGCCGCCGAAGTGCACGCGCACGAGGCCTCCTACGACCTGGTCAAAACCATGCGGGCCTCGTTCGTCGTGCTCGGCCCGATGCTCGCCCGCACCGGCCGCGCGCGCGTCTCGACCCCCGGCGGATGCGCGATCGGGGCGCGGCCAGTCAACCTGCATATCGGCGGAATCCGCGCGTTGGGCGCGCGTATCCAGCTCCGCAACGGTTATGTCGAGGCTCACGCCGAGCGCCTGGCCGGCGCGCGTTTGTGGCTCGACAGTCCTTCCGTCGGCGCGACGGAAAACATCATGATGGCGGCGGTCCTGGCGCGCGGACGCACGACCATCGAAAACGCCGCGCGCGAACCCGAGGTCCAGGACCTCGCCGCACTGCTGATCGCGATGGGTGCGCAGGTCGAAGGCGCCGGCACCCACGTGATCACCATTGAGGGAGTCGAGCGGCTGCACGGGGCGGAGCATCGCGTCATCCCCGATCGCATCGAGGCCGGCTCATTGATGATCGCCGCGGCGATCACCGGCGGCGACGTGACCGTGGAAAACGCTCCGGCCGCGCAGCTCGACGCGGTGATCGTCAAGTTGCGCGAAACCGGCGCCGAGGTCTCATCGCTCAACGGCGGGCTGCGGGTCGCGCGTTCCGGTGGTTTGCGGTCAGTCGAGCTGCGCACGCTGCCCTATCCGGGTTTCCCGACCGATCTGCAGGCCCAGATGATGGCGCTGCTGACGCAGGCGCGCGGAACCTCCGTCATTACCGAGACCATTTTCGAGAACCGTTTCATGCACGCCCCCGAACTCATCCGGATGGGCGCCGACATCGTGATGAAGGGTCCGACCGCGATCGTACGCGGCGCCTCGCCGTTAAGCGGCGCACCCGTGATGGCGACCGACTTGCGCGCCTCGATGGGCCTCATTCTCGCCGGCCTCGCCGCCGAAAACCACACCCACGTCAGCCGCGTCTATCACCTCGATCGCGGCTACGAGGCGCTCGACGACAAGCTGCGCGCGCTCGGCGCAGAGATTGATCGCGTCGCCGAATAATCCGATGCCGCTGCGCGTATTGGATGCCGGATCACCGGCCTGCGAGCGCCTGCTCAAACTGATCTTCAAGCGGCGCGGCGAGACCGGCGGCGCGGTCGATCAAGCAGTTGCGAAAATTATCGCCGAAGTCCGCCGTGGCGGTGACGCGGCCCTGGTCCGCCTCACTGCGCGCTTCGACACAGTGAGGATTCCGCGCGCGCACCTCCGCGTGAGCGCCGCCGAATTAGCCGACGCGCGCGCGACGCTGCCAGTTTCGGAGCGGCGCGCGCTCGAGCTCGCCGCGCGACGGATTGAGGCTTTCCACCGCCGCACCCTGATCAAATCGTTCTCTTATCGAGAGGCTCTCGGGATGCGCCTCGGTTCGATCGTCCGCCCGCTCCGTCGCGTCGGCATCTACGTGCCGGGCGGGCAGGGCGCCTATCCCTCGTCGGTGCTGATGAATGCGATCCCCGCACGCGTCGCCGGCGTCAAAGAGATCGCGATGGTTTCCCCGCCCGGCAAATCCGCTGACAAGCCCGCTAAGAAGTCCGATAACCAGTTCGGCGACAACCTTGGCGTCTTGGCGGCGGCCGCGATCGCAGGCGTCAGCGAGGTCTATCGCGTTGGCGGCGCGCAAGCGATCGCCGCGCTTGCCTACGGCACTGCGACGATCGCTCCGGTCGATAAAATCGTCGGCCCCGGCAATGCCTGGGTGCAGGCGGCGAAAAGAATGGTCAATGGCGCAGTTGATATCGATAAAATGGCCGGGCCGAGCGAAGTCTTGATCATCGCCGACGCCGCCGCGCACCCGACCTGGGTGGCTGCCGATCTCATCGCGCAGGCTGAGCATGGCTCGGGTGACGAGGCCGCCATACTGCTCACTAACTCCCGGAGTATCGCAGAGGAGACCGCGGCGGCGCTCGAACGCGCGCTCGACGATCTGCCGCGGGCGGCGGCGGTCAGGCGCGTGATGGCGCGGCGGGCCGCTGCGATCATCGTCAAGGACCTCGATGCCGCGTTCGAGCTCGCTAATCAGATTGCCCCCGAACATCTTGAGCTCGAAATCGCCAACCCCGCGCGATGGCTTCCGCGGGTCGAGGCTGCGGGCGCGGTCTTTCTCGGTGGCCATTCGCCCGCGCCGCTCGGCGACTATCTCGCCGGGCCCAATCACGTTTTGCCCACCGGCGGCGCTGCCCGCTTCGCCTCCCCGCTGGGTGCTTACGATTTCCTCAAGCGAACCAGTATAATCGAGAGCTCGCAGCGGGCGCTGGCACAGCTTGCCCCGGCGACGACGCGGCTAGCGCGGATGGAAGGTTTCGAGGGTCACGCTCGCGCGATCGAGGTACGGTTCGAGCAGGGCCAACTTAAGCTGAATGGGCGGCAGGCGCGGCGGGGAAACAAGGCATCCAATGGAAAATCGAGTTAAGTCGCGCTCGCTCGGAATTGCTCGAACAAGCGCGGCGGCGAACAATTCGCCTAAACGTGTTGCGGCGGTCGAGCGCAAGACGCGCGAAACCCATATCAGCGTCGCCCTAAAGCTCGATGGCCGCGGCGACGCTGCCGTCAACACCGGCGTGCCGTTTCTCGACCACATGCTCGAAAGCTTCGCCCGCCACGGTTTTTTCGATCTCAAAGTCGCCGCCGACGGCGACCTTAAGGTTGACGATCATCATACTGTCGAGGACGTCGGAATCGTGCTCGGCCGGGCCTTCCGCGAGGCGCTCGGCGACCGTTCCGGCATCCGCCGCTTCGGCGAAGCCACCGTCCCGCTTGACGAGGCGTTGTGCAACGTCGTCGTCGACATCAGCGGGCGCTCTTACCTTGCCTACAATGTGCCCATCACCCAGGAACGCGTCGGCGCGTTTCAAACCACGCTGATCAACGATTTTATGAAGGCGCTCGCGGATGAAACCGGCATGAACCTCCACCTCAACCTGCACAGCGGGCGCAACCCCCATCACATAATCGAGTCGGCGTTCAAGGCGCTCGCGCGTGCGATGGACACCGCGACCGCGCTCGACCCTCGTATTGCCGGCGCGCTCTCGACCAAGGGCACCCTGTCCTGACGAGGGTCCGCGGCGGCGGGCGCTGCCACGGCATGATCGCTTGACGAATCCGCTCTTCAGCCGCTTCACCGTTATCCCGGCGATCGATCTCAAGGGCGGGAAAGTCGTGCGCCTGCTGCGCGGCGAGATGAGTCGCGCGACCGTTTATGACGATGATCCGGCGGCGACGGCCCGGCGCTTCGAGCGCGAGGGCGCCGAGCTGATCCATATCGTGGACCTCGACGGCGCGATCGTGGGCGCGCCGCAGAACCTCGAGGCGATCCACGCAATTCGCGACGCGGTCGGCTGCCGTCTCGATATCAGCGGCGGCTTGCGCTCGCTCGACTCGATTTGTGCCACGATCGCCGCGGGGGCCGATTTCGTCTCGCTGGGCTCGGCGGCTTTCCTGGAACCTCAAGTGATGGTTGAAGCTTGTGCGAAGTTCCCAGAGCGCATTTTCGGCTCGCTCGATGCGCGCGATGGCCATCTCGCGATTCGCGGATGGGTCGAGACCAGCCAACTTACAGTCGCCGACGCGATTAGCCGCTTTTGCGCGGCCGGCGCGGCCGCGATCGTGCTCACGGACATCGCCCGCGACGGCACCGAAGCGGGCGCCAACGCCGCGATGTTCTCCGCGAATGCTAAAAAGGCTGGTCTCCCGCTGATCGCCTCAGGTGGCGTCGCGACGCTGGATGATATTCGGGTGCTCGCGCGCTGTTTCGATGCGGGCGTCGCCGGCGTTATCAGCGGACGCGCGCTCTATGAAGGGCGCTTCTCGCTGGCGGAGGCGATCGCCGCCGCGCGAGGATAATCTATTTCGCTGACGCTGCCGGTGTGCGCAACGCCACGGTCGGGTTGGCGCAGCGACGGGGGAGCTTACCGGCTAAAACGTCGAGGACATTGTCGACGGCGAGTTCCGCCATCCGCAGCCGCGTCGCGTGACTTGCGCTGCCGATATGCGGCGTCACGACCACGTTCGGAAATTGCAACAGCGGATGGTCTGACGGGAGCGGCTCGACTTCCGTGACATCCAGGCCGGCGCCCGCGATCCGCTCGAGCTTAAGTGCCATGATCAGCGCCTCCTGATCGATCACGGCACCGCGCGCGGTGTTGACGATAATCGCCTCGCGTTTCATTGCGGCGAATTCGTGTGTGCCGATCAGATGATGCGTAGCCGGCGTCAACGGCACATTGATCGAAATAAAGTCCGACTCCGCCAGCAGCCGCGTCAGCTCAACCTGCTCGGCCGCAAGGACCACCTGCTCCGCCGCGGGAGCGGTGAGCACCGTCGCCGCGGGCTCTTGTCGCTGGCGCGAGGAAGTATGCGCCGCGTACAGGATGCACATCCCGAAACCTGCCGCGCGGCGCGCGACCGCCTGCCCGATCGCGCCCCAGCCGATAATCCCGAGCGTTGCACCCCAGACGTCCCGTCCGAGCATCAGGCGCGGCGTCCAGGTGCGCCAGCGTCCTGCGCGCACGTAGCGGTCGCCTTCGGCGACCCGCCGCGCCGCCGCCAGCATCAGCGCGAAGGCGAGGTCAGCGGTGGTCTCGGTCAAGACTCCGGCGGTGTGCCCTACGGCGATGCCGGCGCGAGTCGCCGCGTCAAGATCGATATTATCGAGTCCTACGGCGAAGTTGCTGATCACCGCGAGCCGCGGCAGCGCCGCGATCGTCGCCGCGTCGAAGCGATCCGAGACCATGCTGATGACGGCGTCGGTCGTGGCGACGCGCGTGAGCAGCTCCTCGTGCGGCGGCGCGTTCTCGTCGTCCCAGAGATCGACGCGCGCAGATTCCGCGAGCCGGCGCAGGGCAGCGTCGGCGATCGGGCGCGTCACGAACACCCGTTTTCTCGATTGCGGCGGCATCCCGGTTTTCAATCAGTCGCAAACCTTTGCTATACGCCAGAATCGTGGACGAGAGAACTATCGGACAATTAACCGCGAGCGCACTTGCGGACGGCCGCAATGCGCTCTCTGAGATTGACGCGAAGCTGCTGGTCCGTGCGCTCGGGGTCGCCGTCGAGATTCCTGATCACGCACGCAGCGGCGACGAGGCGGCCGCCGCGGCCAAGCGCCGCGGCTTCCCCGCAGTGCTGAAGGTCCTGTCCCCGCAAGTCAGCCACAAAAGCGAAATCGGCGGCGTCGCCCTCGGTCTGAACTCCGAGGACGAGGTCCGTGCAGCCTTCGAGCGTATTCGCCGCGACCTCGAGGCGCACTCGCCCGGCGCGCAATTCGACGGCGTCGCGGTCGATACGATGGCGCGCCCGGGCATCGAACTAATTGTCGGGATCGTTCGCGACGAGCGCTTCGGGCCACTGGTCATCGCCGGGCTGGGCGGCGTCTTCGTCGAAATCTTCGCCGATACGGCCTTTCGCCTTGCGCCGATTGATCGCCGCGAAGCGCGCGCGATGCTTGATGAATTGCGCGGCAGCGCGATCCTGCGTGGTGCGCGTGGGGGCAAGCCGATCGACCTCGACTCGGTCGCAGCGCTGCTCGCGACGCTGTCGGAGTTCGCTGCATCTCATCCTGAGGTTAAGGAACTGGACCTCAATCCGATTGTTGCTTATGAGCACGGGCTCGCCGTACTCGACGCGCGGGTATTGCTCGATAGCGCACAGACGCCAGCCGCCGAGGCCGATCCGAACCGCTCGCGCCGATTGGAAAATCTCGCGCAGGCCTTCAAGGCTCGCTCGGTCGCGGTGATCGGCGACAAGCGGGCCGGCGGCTACATGTGGTTGCGCGCGATGAAGCGTTTCACGGGCAAGCTCTACTCCGTCCAGATCGATCCGAAGGAAATCCCCGGAATCGAGGCGATGGGTATCGCCAACTACAAGTCGCTGGCCGACGTGCCCGAGGAGCGCATCGACTATGCTGTCAGCGCGGTGCCGCGCCAGGTCGCACCGCGTATCCTCAAGGACTGCATCGAGAATCGCGTCGGCAGCCTCGGCTTTTTCACTTCGGGCTTTAGCGAGACCACCGAGGAGCTAGGTATCCGCCTCGAGGGCGACTTGCGCAGTCAGGCGCTCGATTCGGAGATCGCGCTGGTGGGACCGAACTGCATGGGTCTCTACAGTCCCGCCGTCGGCCTGTGCAATTTCCCCGAGCTCAAGACCGGCGACGCCGGCGACGTCTGCTTCATCTCGCAAAGCGGTACGCATTCGATCAACTTCTCGCTGCAAGCTCCGGCGCGCGGTATCCGGATTAATTTTGCGGCGTCGATCGGCAACGTGCTGATGCTCGAGGCCGCGGATTACCTCGGCCTGATGGCCGACGACCCGGCCACGAAAGCGATCGGGATGTATATCGAAGGGACGCGCGACGGCCGCCGCTTCTTTGAAGCGCTTCGGCACGCCGCCACGCGCCATCCGGTCGTAGTCTGGAAGGGTGGCATGACCGACGCCGGTGCGCGCGCGACCTTTTCACATACCGGATCGCTCGCGACGCCAGCCGCGGTCTGGAGCGCGATGGTGCGGCAGGCCGGGGCCGTCAGCGTAACGGGTCTCGATCCGATGCTCGATGCGATTGAAATGCTCGCACGCGGGCGCGCGGTGGCGGGCGCGCGCATGGGACTGGTCGCGATGACGGGCGGGCAGTCGGTGGTGATCACCGACACTTTCGCGTCCGCGGGTCTCGAAATTCCCACGCTCTCCGAGGCCTCGTACGAGGAGCTGAAGAGCTTCTTCAATATTATCGGCGGCAGCTATCGCAATCCGCTCGACGCCGGCGGCACGATTGGCGGTGGCGTCCATACCGGCAATCTGGGGCGCATTCTCGACATCCTCGATCGCGATACGAAAATCGATGTGATCGTCCTCGAGATCGGAACAGGATTCGCCGCACAGCGCTGGGCCACGCATGAAGACGAGCTGACATCGCTGCTCGACAAAATTGCCGAATTCAATCAGCGCACGGCAAAGCCGTTCGTCGCGATCATGCATCAGGCCCACGTCGCGGCGATCGTCGCGCGCGCACGGGAACTGGCGCGCGCCCGTGGTCTGGTGGTGTTCGACAGCTTCGAGCGCGCCGCGGCCGCGATCAGGCTGTCCTACGATTACTGGTCGATGCGCAGCGCCCGCACGAAGTCTTAGGCGGACAACGAGGGGCGGAGCGCGCGACGCTCACTCCCGCGGTTTCTTGCGCGCGCGGTCAGTGGGTTGTTCCTGGGGTTGTTTGCCGGGCCGTTCGCGAGGCCGCGCGCGGGAGTGTTCATGCGGATGTTCATGATCATCGGGATGCTCGTGATCGTCGATTGTTCCCCCGGCGACGCTATACGCCTCGCTGGCCCAGGTTCCGAGATCGGCCATCCGGCAGCGCTCCGAGCAGAACGGGCGATAGCGGTTCTGCGGCGAGGGATCGGTTTCACGTTTGCAAACTGGACAGCGCATAATCTTTGCTCCACCTGAGGTCACGGCCAGAGACCGCGTTGTGCCGCACAGTCAAGCGTCCCGTTTGTGATGTCGAAATCTTTCTCTTCGGCGTCGTAGACCAGTTTTGCCATATAGCAGAGCGGATTCCCCCGAAGATTGTTGTACGCGGCGGCGATTTGCACCTCGAGTGAGGATTTACCCGCCACAATCGAAGCATAGGCCGCAGGCGGAATCGGCATTCGAAACAGATGTTGCGTGCCCGGCGACAGAATTCCCGGCGTGATGATCTTCGTAGTGGACTTTACCTCCTCCCCGTCGATGATCAAGCGCCAGATAATCTTCAGGTTCGTCGCTGAGACATCGCCAAGGTTGCGATAATCGATCACGACGCGTGGATGCCCGGGCCGGCTGGCATCGAGTGTGGTCGATTCGAGACCGAAATAGGCGCGCTCGGCCGCCGCATAGATCGCGTTGGCGATCGAGGCGGTCCGCCACGTCGCGAAGGCGCTAAAGGCCGTCGCCGCTACCATCAAGACTGCCATGAAATCAGCTAGGTTCAGTCGCGACAGCAATTGGTCCGTGAACCGTTGCTGAGTGATCGCCGCCTGCGCTTCGCGACTCGTTGTCGCTTCGGGATCTTCCCGCACTACCATGCACCCCTCCCTCTGCCTCGGCCTTGGGAAACGTATATTGTCTTACACTTCGAGCGTAAAGCCTGCGGGCCTTCGCGCAGAGGCCGGGCAGAATATGATGGACCGGCAGGGACGATTCCCATAACGTGAGCTTGGCGATATGAAACGCCTCTTCACCTACGCCTGGCGCTATCGCCTCTGGTACGCGATCGGCGGCTTCTTCACCTTTGCGTTCGCGCTCCTCCAGATGTTGCTGCCGCTGCTGATGCGCAGCGCGATCGACGACGCACGCGCCGCCCGTCCGACTAAGCTGGTGCATATCGCCATCGCGATGGTCGCCGTCGCGGTGCTGATGTGCGTCGCGCGGGCGCTCTCGCGCATCATCACTTTCAACACCGGGCGCGATATCGAATTCGATCTGCGCAACGAGCTTTTCGCTCACGCGACCCGGCTCGGTCCGGACTTTTATGAGCGCCTCAAGACCGGCGACCTGATGTCGCGCATGATCAACGACCTCACTGCCGTGCGCATGATGGTCGGGATGGGTGTGCTGAGTTTCACCAATACGCCGGTCACCTACATCTTCGCGCTCATCTTCATGTTCTCGCTCAACGCGCGGCTGACGCTCGCGCTGATCGTGCCTTATCTCGTCCTGTTCGTGGTGATTCGTTTTCTGACGCGCGCGATGATGGAGCGCAGCTTCCGGGTGCAGGAGGGTCTGGGCGACCTCGGCGCGAAGGTTCAGGAGAGCCTGTCGGGCATCCATCTGGTCAAGGCTTATACGCTCGAAGAGCGCGAGGTCGAACGCTTCCGCGCGCTGAACGACGATTACAACGAGCAGAATCTCGCGCTGGCGCGCGTGCGCGGCGCGCTGATGCCGCTGATCCGCGCCGCCGTGGCGGGCTCGATGATGATTCTGCTGACCTATGGCGGCGCGTTGATCGAGGCCCATCGGATCACGATCGGCGACTTGGTCGCCTTCATGACCTACCTCGGCCAACTCGCGTGGCCCACTGTCTCGATCGGCTGGATGCTCTCGATTTACCAGCGCGCCAAGGCGTCGATGCGTCGCCTCGAGGAGATTTTCGAGGCGACCGAGGTGGCTAGCGTTGAAGGGGACGAGATCCGACTCGAGACCTCCGGCGCGATCGCCTGGGAGCGCGTTTCGTACAGCTACTTTGCCGATCCAGCCGGCGCGATCAACGGCGCGACGCTCAATGGCGCATCTAAGCATTCGTGGGCGCTGCGCGATATCAGCGTGAAGGTGCCGGCCGGCGGCAAGCTCGCGATCGTCGGACGCACCGGAGCGGGTAAATCGACGATGGTCAAACTGTTGGCCCGGCTGATCGAACCGACCACCGGACGGGTGACCCTCGACGGCAGCGATCTGCGCGAGCTGCCGCTGGCGGGTCTGCGCAAGACAATCGGGGTAGTGCCGCAGGAGCCGGTGCTGTTCTCCGACACGATTGCGCGCAATATCGCCTTCGGCCGCCTCGACGCCACGCCCGAGGAGATTGCTGCGGCGGCGCATATCGCGGGACTTGACGTTGACCTCGAAGCGATGCCGCGCGGCTACGACACAATCGTCGGCGAGCGCGGGATGTCGTTGTCCGGCGGCCAGAAGCAGCGGGTAACGATCGCGCGGCTGCTGGCATATAGCCCGGCGGTCGTGGTGCTCGACGATGCGCTCTCGAGTGTTGACACGGAAACTGAAAGGGCGGTGCTCCACAGCCTCGAAGAAAGCGTCAAGGGCCGCACTACCATCGTAGTTGCCCATCGCGCTTCCACCGTGCGCGACGCCGACGAGATCGTCGTGCTGGAAGAAGGCACGATCGCCGAGCGCGGCACCCACGAACAGCTCATGGCGCGCAGCGGTATCTATGCCGAGCTGTTCCGTCGCCAACTGCTCGAGGAGGAGCTTGCGCGCTACTAGCCGATGGCCGACGCACCGCAAGATCGCAGCCTCCGTTCTTATGATTGGCGTCTGCTCAACTTTATCTGGCGCTATATCCATCCGTATCGCCGCCTGTTCTGGCTCTCGGTCATCCTGATGCCGATCAACACGACCTTCGTGCTGATTCAGCCCTATGTCTTCAAGCTCACGATCGATATCTTCCTGGCGGCGCATACCACCGCCGCCCCGCACTGGCTCGCGCCGATCCTCGCGGCTTCTCACGGCCACGGCCTGCTGGTAATGGGAGCGATGTACCTTATCCTCCTGCTGGGCGAGGTCTCGAGCTTCTACGGACAGTTCTATCTGACCATGCTGGTCGCGCAGTATAGTCTCTCCGACCTGCGGGTAGCACTGTTCCGCCACGTCGAGCGGCTGCCAATGGCCTATTTCGATCGCACGCCCGCCGGCCGCCTCGTCAGCCGGATGACCACCGACATCGACGCCGTGAACGAAATGTTCAGCTCGGGCTCGCTCACGCTGCTGATGGATTTCCTGACGCTGGCCGGCATCATCTCGATCATGCTGGCGTTCAACGTCCGCCTGGCGCTGTGGTCGCTCTGCGGCGTGCCGCCGCTGTTGCTCGTCATTAACTTTTTCCGTGTGCGGATGCGCGTGGTCTTTGGCGAGATTCGCGAGCGCCTCGCCGCGCTCAACGCCTATCTCTCCGAGGCGCTGAGCGGAATGACGGTGATCCAGCTCTTCACACGCGAGCGCGAGAGCAGGCGCGAGTTTCAGGAGCTCAATCAGAAGAATCGCGAGTCGCAGCGCATCTCGAACATCTACGACGGCGCGATGTTCTCCTCGGTCGAGGCCCTCAGTTCGATCACGGTTGCGATGATTCTGTGGGTGGGCGGTGGCGACGTCATTCATCGATTGATCACGATCGGCACCCTCTATGCGTTTATCGACTACGCGCAGCGTTTTTTCATGCCGCTGCGCGACGTCTCGTCGAAGTACACGACCTTGCAATCGGCGCTGGCGTCAGTCGAGCGGATTGAAGCGCTGATGACGATTCCGGAATCGATCGCGAGTCCGGCCGTGCCGCGCCGCATCACGCGCCCGCTCGGCGCGATCGCCTTCGAGCACGTTTCCTTCGAGTACCGCCGCGGCGAGCCGGTCTTGCGCGACCTGAGCTTTCGCGTCGAACCGGGCCAGAAGGTCGCGATCGTCGGACCGACCGGCTCGGGCAAGACGACCATCATCAAGCTGCTCAACCGCTTTTACGACGTCACCTCCGGCCGCATCCTGATTGACGGCGGCGACGTCCGTGAATGGAATCTGCGCGATCTGCGCCGCACGATCGGCCTGGTCCAGCAGGATGTCTTTCTCTTCGCCGGCGACCTGCTCGACAACGTCCGCCTCAGCCGGATCGATTTGACTGAAAGCCAGGTGCGCGACGCGCTCGCGCGCGCGCAGGCGCTCCGCTTCGTCGAGCGGCTGCCGCACGGCCTCCACGAAGAGATTCACGAGCGCGGGGCCAATCTCTCAGCCGGGCAGCGCCAACTGCTCTCGTTCGCCCGCGCGCTCGCGTACGATCCCCGTATCCTCGTGATGGACGAGGCGACCTCGAGCGTTGACAGCGAGACCGAACGCCTCGTTCAGATCGCGCTGCGGCAGTTGCTCTCGGAGCGCACCGCGCTGATCATCGCTCATCGGCTCTCGACCATCGAGCGCGCCGATCGCATCCTCGTGCTGAGCAACGGCGTCTTGCGCGAGAGCGGTACTCATGAGGAGCTGCTCCGCCGCCCGGGCCTCTATCGCCGCCTCTTCGAGTTGCAGTACGCGACCAGCGCCGAGCCGCTCCGAGAAGCGCCCGCGAAAGTGCTATGATCCCGCAGCCGGAGTGAGTCGGGCGATCGCTGCGTAACTGCGGAGGAAAGTCCGGGCTCCATAGGGCAGGATGGCCGTTAACGGCGGCGCGGAGTGATCCGCGGAAAGTGGCACAGAAAACAGACCGCCCGTCAGGGCAAGGGTGAAATGGCGGGGTAAGAGCCCACCGGCGCGCGAGTGATCGCGCGCGCATGCCAAACCCCATCCGGAGCAAGACCAAATAGGAGGGATGAACGGCCCGTTCGCAATTCCTCGGGTATGGTCGCTCGAGCCGGCGCGCAAGCGCAGGCCCAGATGAATGATCGCCACCGTGAGGGGACAGAACCCGGCTTACAGGCTCACTCCGGCATCTATACAACTTCGGGCCGATTCAGTAGATTTCCGCAAAGGCAGGCTTATCATCGGAGGTAGCAACACTTATGGGATTGGCAAACGGCGTTCACCACCTCGCGATCTGTACCAAGGACATCAAGAAGCAGATTGAGTTTTTCACTCAACACGTCGGTATGGAACTGGTTGCGCTCTACTGGATGCACGGCGTCGACAAAACCTTCCACGGCTTTTTGAAGCTCGGTGACAGTTCGTCAATCGCCTTTTGCCAATCGCCCGAGATTGGCGAGATTCAGCCGCAGAAGGGCGTCTCCCATCCGGCGTGGACCGCCGCGCCGGTGGCCGCCGGCGTGATGCAGCATCTTGCGCTCAATGTTGATAGCGAAGCTGACCTGCTCGCGATTCGCGATCGCGTGCGCACGCACGGCGACTGGGTGATGGGACCGATCGACCATGGTTTCTGCAAGTCGATCTATCTCGCCGCCCCCGAGGGGATCATGCTCGAGTTCTCGACCTCCGAGGGAAAAACGATTGACGCCGAGTCGTGGATCGATCCCGAGGTCGTGCGGCTCAGCAATATCAGTATGGCCGAGCTCGATCGCTACAAGCATCCACCGGCCTTCGAATCACGCGGCGGCGCGGTGCCGAATCCGGCGGTCGATCTGGCGCATCCGCCGATGGAGTTTCCGCCGGGACGGGAAGCGGTCTTCGCGATGAGCGACGCGGAGGTCTTTGCCCGCATGAGCGAGACGACGCCGCCGGTGCAAGCGAAGCGCTGATTCGTCACTGCGCCGGGTACGGACGCGCGTTGGCTTTGCGCTCGTGAGTCGCGAAGGCGCGCGCCGCCTGCTCGAGGAAGCGGCCGCCGGCGCCTTCTACTTCCAACGCGTCAGCGACTTTTGTCAGCCAGCGCAACTCGCTGGCGTCGCGCTGAAGCTCGGGAATAGCGATCAGTGAAACACGGGCGCGGATTTCGCGAGCGAATTTCGCTGCGCGGCTGATCGCGGCAGCTTGTTCCGCCGCGTAGTCTGCGAGGAACTGCGCGATCGCGGCAAGCCGCTGATCGGTTGACGCGAGCGCCTGCAATTCCGCCGCCTCGCGCAAATGGGGCGGGACGCGGCCCGGCGCGCCCGCCAGAGCGGTAAAGGTTTTCTCGTCGGCGACGCGGTTGATCACCACGGCAGCGAGCCGCAGACCCTCATTTTCGATCCGGCGGATAATCGCACAAGCCTCGTTCAGGCGGTTCTCCTCCGCAGTGGTGACCAGCACGAAGTTGACCGACGACGAGCGCAGCAGCGAATCGCCCTCGACCATCCGTGCACGCAGCGCGTCGGTCGCTTCGGCGGCGGCGCCGAAGAATTGCGCGATCGCAAAGAGTGGCAGGGCGCCGGCGAATTTCTCGATCTGCGCGACGATCAGGCTGGCGATACGGCTGGTCACCGGCGGGCGTTCGCGTCCGGCCCGCGCCGTCCACTCCAACAGCCATCGCGCCGAACGCGAATCCAGCAGACGGGCGAGGTGCGCCGGCGCCTCGATAAAATCGAAGGCCTGCTGCGTCGGCGGAGTATCGACGACCTCGACCCCAAACTTCCCGCTCTCGTGCATCGCGAGCAGTTGTTCGAGCGCAGCGTAGGCTTCGGCGCCCGCAAATCGTTGCGTGAGGTTTTGATAGAACTTGTTCTCCAGGATTTGACGGCGCGCGGTCGGCGCTTTAACCAAACGCTCAATCATGCCGTCCCATGTGGCTTTGACGTCCATGCTGCTGGCGGCGAGCACCAGCCGCCCGCTCAGACCGGCTGCGCGCAACCGTCGCGCATCAAGCGGGCGCGGCCGCACCTCCAGCCGTGCGATGCCCAAGGCGTCGCGCAGCCGGCGCGCCGGATCAACCGTCAATACTCCGGTGCTGAAACCGGCGCGCGCGGCACCCAAACCCAGCGCGGCGGCGATCGTCGTTTTGCCGACTCCGCCCGCACCCACCACCACGACAATCGAACCCGGCTTAAATAATTTTTTCACGCCTCAATCTTTGACATCTTAATGTGCCACTTTAGGTTTCACTTTTACGACTTTTTTCAGCTCTTCACTTTTTCACGACGCTACGGATCGGGCCACGATACCATCCGTGCTGCGCAATTTCTGTGGACAAGCTTAAGCGCGCGAATAGACCGTCAACCTTGCGCCACGTAAATTGGTAGCTGGGGCTGCTGCGAGGATGTGGTGATGGAGCTGTTGTGGATGCTGTTCGGAGTTGCGCTCGGTTCGGTCGTGGGATGGATCGTCGCCGCCAACCGCATCCGCGCTAAGTTTGAAACCTCGCTGCGCGGCGCCGAGGCGCTTGCCGCAGCATCGTCGGCTGAGGCGAGTGCGCTGGGCGCCGAACTCGAGCGCGGCCGCGCCGAGATCGAGGGCTTGCGCCATCGCCTCGACGTCGCGGCGACCGCGAACGCCGGACTCGACGCGCGCGCTGAGGAGATGCGCCGGCGCTTCGACGAACAGCGCCAACTGCTCGACGCGGCGGAACGCAAATTTGCCGACGCCTTTCGCGCGCTGGCGGCCGACGCGCTCAAGTCGAGCAGCGAGAGTTTCCTGACGCTCGCGGCAGAACGCTTCGGTTCGATCCAGCAGCAGTCGGTGGCCGATCTCGACGCCCGTCGCGGCGCAATCGATCGCATCGTCGAACCGGTCAAGGAATCGCTCGCGAGCCTCGATCGTGAAATTCGCCGCATCGAAAACGAACGGCGCGGCGCGACTGACGTGTTGACCGATCAGCTCCGTTCGCTCAGCTCGCAGACCAACCGGCTGGTCGATGCGCTCAAAACCCCAACGGTGCGCGGCCGCTGGGGCGAAATCCAATTAAGGCGCGTCGTCGAGATCGCCGGCATGGTCGAACATTGCGACTTTCACGAACAGGCCCAGCTCACCACCAGCGGCGACAGCAAACTTCGGCCCGACATGATCGTCCGCCTGCCGGGTGGCAAGAACGTCGTGGTTGACGCCAAGGCCCCGTTGCAAGCCTACATGGAAGCGATCGAAGCGGAAGGCGAGGGTGAACGCGCCGCGAAACTGCGTGACCACGCCCGTCAGATTCGCAACCATATCGAACAGCTCAAAGCCAAAGCCTACTGGGACGCTCTCGAGCACGCGCCCGAATTCGTCGTGCTCTTTCTGCCCGGCGAAATGTTTTTCAGCGCAGCCCTCCAGCAGGACGCCACCCTGATCGAGGATGCGGCCGAGGCGCGCGTGATCCTGGCGACGCCGACCACGCTGATCGCGCTGCTCAAGGCCGTCGGTTACGGATGGCGTCAGGCGTCTCTCGCCGACAACGCCGAGCGCATCAGCCGCTTGGGACAGGAGATCCACGACCGCCTGACTATCATGCGCGATCATTTCGCACGGGTTGGCGCGTCGCTCGGCGGCGCGGTGCGCTCGTTCAACGACGCGGTCGGTTCGTTTCAGTCGCGCGTGATGCCGACGGCGCGGCGCTTCCGTGAACTTGGTGTCGGCGGTAAGCAGGAACTCCGCGATTTCGACACGGTCGATACGATTCCGCGGGAGCCTGAGTCGACCGCCGCCAACGGTATTTCAGAAACCCTGCGCGGGAAATAATCTCAAGCGGCTTTAGCGATCGCCTTCGACGGCGTCAGGTCGCAGTCGACGAGGACGCCGCCCTTCATCACAACCTTGAGGTTCACGCGGTCTTGCAACAGCGTGATGTCCTTGGTCGGGTCTCCCTCAACCACCAGCAGATCGGCCAGCTTGCCCGCCTCGATCGTGCCGAGATCATCCTTCATGCCGAGGAGTTCGGCGCCGTTGCGGGTCGCCCAGCCGAGCACCTCGATCGCCGGGATGCCGGCACCCTTCACATAAGCCTCAAGCTCTTTGGCATATTCACCATGAGGCATCGGTGCGGTGCCGAAGTCGTCGCCGATCACGAGCTTGACCCCGGCGGCGTGCGCCTTGGGAATCATGCGATAGGAGTCTTCGAGACCGCGTTCCATCTCCTCGACGCCGGGGAACGCCGCCTTGCCGGTGCGGCGCTTCTGCTCGACCATCATGTAGGGAAAGTAAAGGCTCGGCACGACGAAGGTTCCCTGCGCAACGAAGCGCTCAATACATTCCTCGTCCATCTGGTCGCCGTGATCGATAACGTCGAGGCCGGCGTCGAGCGCGGCCATGATTCCGCGCTTTGAGATGATGTGGCCGCGGATTTTTTTCCCGCGTTCGTGCGCGGTCTCAGCGGCTGCGTCGAGTTCCGCCTGCGTCATCGTCATCACGTCGGCGGGCCATAAGAGGCCGTGGCCGCCAGTCGGATAGAGCTTGATAATGTCCACACCCTGCTTGATTTCGTCGCGGACGGCCTTGCGGAACTCGTCAGGACCGTCGCAGATGAGGCCGAGGCCTTCCATCTTCAGATTCCACCATGACGGATGGAAATCCACCGAGTCGCCGGTGGTGACGACGTCGCGGCCGGAGGCCAGGAGCCGCGGTCCGGGGATGAGGCCGTGGTTGATCGCGCGTTTCAGCGTCACATCGATATTGTGCAGCGCGCCGGCGCCGACCGCTCCGGTAAAGCCCGCATGCAGGAGCATCTCGGCATTGTGCGCCGCGATGAGCGTCAGGTAGGTCGCGGGATGCTTCATGTCGATGTCGTTGAGGCTGGCGACGTTGTCGTACGCGCCGTGGTAGTGGCACTGCACCATGCCGGGCATCAGCGAGCGGCCGTTGAGATCATAGACGGTATCGTGCGCGGAGGGTTTGGGCGCATCGCCATTCGTGCCGACGGCCGTGATGCGCTCGCCCTCGACCACAACGGTGGCGTTTTTCTTCACGGCATGAATGCCATCGATCAGGTTCGCCCGCCGAAAGAATGTCCGTCCCATCGAAGTTACCTCCGCACGTTTAATGGTCGAGAATCCTCGCCTGACAAAGATGTCTTCTTATCCGACGAGTGCCACGGGTTGTCAAATCGCCGTAGGTCGATGTAAGTGATCCGGACCCGGACGAACGGGCCCAAGGATGGCGCACAATGGCGTAGGAGAGAAACGAGGCTGGGATCGTCTAAGGAGGAGCTGAATCATGACCGTAATCGATACCGACTATCTGATCGTTGGTGCGGGTGCGGCCGGGATGGCGTTTGCAGATGCGCTGATCGCTGAGTGCGACAGCGACGTCGTGATGGTGGATCGGCGACACTGCCCGGGCGGTCACTGGAACGACGCATACCCTTTCGTTCGCATCCACCAGGCCTCGGCAAACTACGGTGTTAACTCGCGAGTGCTGGGCACGGACTCAATCGACCGAACCGGACCGAACGTGGGGTTCTACGAGCGAGCGACCGGCGTGGAGATCTGCGACTACTTCCAAAAGGTCCTCGACGAGGCGTTGTTGCCGTCGGGCAAGGTGCGCTTTTTCGGGATGTGCGACTATGTCGGGAACTGGTCGAACGAGCACGCGTTCAGGTGCCGCCTAACCGGCGCCAGAACCGCGGTCCGTGTACGACGCAAGGTAGTGGACACGACCTACCTCGAATCGTCGGTACCTGCGACGCATAGGCCGTCGTTCGAGGTGGACCCGAATGTACATTGCCTTCCTGTCGGCGCACTCGTCGCGCTGGCCGAACCGCCCACCGGCTATACGATCCTCGGCGCCGGCAAGACCGCCATGGACGCCTGCAATTGGTTGCTCGACCATGGTGTCGATCCCAACAAGATCCGTTGGATCAGGCCACGCGATGCCTGGCTGATGGATCGCGCGTCTTTACAGCCGCGCGATCTCGTCACCTCGACGGTCGAAAGTTTCTCGCTCGGAGTCGAGGCCCTCGCGCAGGCCGAGAGCGTCGACGACCTGTGGCGTCACCTCGAAGCTTGCGGTCAACTTAATCGGCTCGACCCGAAGGTCGCCCCAACCATGTACCGTGGCGCCATACTCGGCGCGGCGGAGCGAAAAGGACTAGAGCAGATCGAGAGAGTGGTGCGTCTCGGACGAGTGCGACGCCTAAGTGCTGACCGAATAGTGCTGACTGACGGAGAAATTCCGACCGACCGCGGCCAGGTTCACGTGGACTGCACGGCCTATGGGTTCCGCGTGGCGCCGGTCCGGCCGATCTTCGAACCTCGACGGATCACGATCCAGTCGCTCACGGGCGGCTTCATTACATTTAACGCGGCACTTATCGGATTCATTGAGGCGACCCGGCGCGACGATGCTGAGAAGAACCGGCTCTGCCCGCCAACCTCGCAGCCGAGCCGGCCGATCGATTGGATGCGGGCGTTTCGAGCTGAGCTGCGCGCGGTCGCGCTGCGCTCGTCCCAAGCCGACCTGGCGGCGTGGCAGGAAAGGTCTCGCCTCAACCTCACTCGCGGGGTGCGCGACCACATGAGTGATCCGCGCATGCGGTCGGCACTTGCCCGTTTGGCTGCCAACCGGGAACTGGCCATGAAGCATGCGGAACAATTTCTGGCGGAATCATCGGCGCCGAGCTGAAACTCGAACTCAGCTGATAAAGCGCAGGGTGAGCCAGCCGACGGCGCCGCCGACGAGGATCAATAGAGCTGGATTGATCCGGCGGAGCAGCAGGATCGCAGTGACCGCCAGCGTGATCGCACCGGTGACTATATTGCGGCGCATTGAAGCGTCGAGGTTGAAAGTTGCGGTTTTGCCGATCGCGTAGACGCCCGAGAGCATCAGGCCCACGGTTATCGGCGCCATCCCGCGCTGCACGGCGTCGCGCCAGGGCGAGCCTTCGAAGTGGTCCCAGATTTTGCCCACGGTAAAAGCCAGGGTGCACGAGGGTATGTAGAAGGCGAGCAGCACCAGGAGGGCGCCGAGTGGGCCGGCGACGTGATAACCGATGATGGTCACCATATTCATGTTTGGACCGGGCGCGAGTTGGCCCAAACTGTAGACGTCGGTGAATTGCTCGGCGGTCTGCCAGTGATGCTGCCCGACTACCTCATGCTTCATCTGCGGCAAAACCGCAGTGCCGCCGCCGACCGCCAGAATCGACAACAATGCGAAGACATTCACCAGGCTGATGAGCTTGTTCATGATCCGGAGGGTGGTTTGGCCGCATGGCGCGCGGCGACTGCGTCGTGATGTTCCGCCAATTGCGCATGATAGGCCGATTGTTGGGCGTGATAGGCGGCGAGTTCATCGCCGTTCGGGCGATTGAGTTGGACTGCGATCGGTGCAAGGACCACGAGAACTGGAATGAGTGAAATGTGGTAAACGCCGACCAGGATGAAGGTTGGAATCAGGATCGCCAAATCCAGCCGTTTTCTCAGTCCGCGATAACCGATCTGGATCGTCACGGCGAGGATCAGGCCGACGGCCGCGGCGGCGACACCGGCGAGGACGGCGCCGACGTCGGGGTTTTTCCTGAAATGCGCATAGAGGATACCGAGAGCAAAGACCACGACTGCCCCCGGCACGGTCATCCCAAGCACGGCGACGATTGATCCCATCACGCCGCGCAAACGACTGCCGACGATCACGCTGACATTGGTCGAGATGAGGCCGGGGACGGTCTCGGCGATCTCGAGCGCCGCGAGAAAATGATCGGCGTCGAGCCACTGCTGCCGCTCGACCAGATGCTCGCGCAGATAGGCAACGACACCGCCGCCGAAACTGGTCGCGCCGATATAGAAGAAGACCCAAAATATATGCGCGAGGCTTGCCGTCGAGCGGTTCCCCGGTTCATCGATTTCAGGAGCGAACGGCGCACCCATCACCCGGCCTCAGTGAGTGACGTTTCTGCGCGTGCCGGTGATTCGAAGAAGAGCCGGAATGCGCTCCCTTGCCCATCGCCCGGCCGATCTCTTCCATCACCAGGTAGGCCGCGACGATCATGCTGATCAGCAGAACGAGGCCGAGAAAGCGGTCCAATTTCGCGTTGGCGATGACGAGTCGAGCCCCTGCATGCAGACTACCCGTTTCGCGGGCGCCGTGAAAAATCCGTTCGCCTATACCGAAAACGATCACGACCACGCCGTAAAGGAAAGTCTTGTAAGCCACCACGAGAGCGCGCGGAAAGCGATTCTGCGCATGTCCAGCCTGCGTCCATTCCATCAGCAGAACCACTTTGCCGAGGACCAATGCACCAAGCGCGGCGCGGCTAAAAGCATAAAATTCTATCGAGTACTGCGCGACAAAGAGCTTGAGTAACAGGAGAATGAGCATCAAGGCGACGAAGAAGAACGCAACGACTGGCGCCAACTCGCGAAGCAGTGCGGTTAGTCTTCTCACCATCAGGATCGCCTCGGTAGTCTAAGTGACGCCAAAATCGCGGGTGACCAGAATCGCGGCGAATAGTACAGGAGTAACGGGAGCAAAGCCATTTCAATGATCATCGCGGCGGCGTGCGATTCGAGCCAACAAGCGGGTGTCACGTTTGCGAGCGGTCTTAACTCGGCGGAAGATTGATCGGTATGAAGATCAGTCCACTGGCGGGGAAGCCCGCCGAACCGTCGACGCTGGTCAACTTGCCGAGGCTGATCACGGCGTACTACACAGGCCGGCCCGATCTCTCCGTGGCGGCGCAGCGCGTGAGTTTCGGGACTTCCGGACATCGCGGGTCGTCGTTCGACAATTCATTTAACGAGACGCACATACTCGCGATCACGCAGGCCATCTGCGATTACCGCCAACGCGAGGGGATCGACGGACCGCTCTACCTCGGCATCGATACGCACGCGCTATCCGCGCCGGCCTTTGCGAGCGCACTGGAGGTACTGGCGGCAAACGGCGTCGCGGTCATGATTGATGCGGACGATGGCTACACGCCGACACCGGTCGTCTCGCACGCGATTCTGGTCTATAACCGCGGCCGCCGACGCGGTCTCGCCGACGGGATTGTCGTGACCCCTTCGCATAACCCGCCGAATTCCGGCGGCTTCAAATACAACCCGCCCCACGGCGGTCCCGCCGACTCCGCAGTCACCCAATGGATCGAGGGGCGCGCCAACGCGCTTATCGAGCAGGACCTTCGCGAAGTCACGAGGATCCCGTACGAGCGCGCGCTGCATGCAGCTACTACTCATCGGCACAGGTATGTCGATGAGTATGTCGGTGACTTGGAATCGATAATCGATGTCGACGCGATCAAGCATAGTGGATTACATATTGGAGCCGACCCGCTCGGCGGCGCCAGCGTCGCCTATTGGGCGGCGATTGCTGAACGTTACAAGCTGAACCTCGAAGTCGTGAACCCGACGGTCGATGGGACCTTCCGCTTCATGACGGTAGATTGGGACGGCCAGATTCGGATGGACCCGTCCTCAGTCTATGCGATGGCGGGCACGGTCAAGCTCAAGGATCGCTTCGATCTGGTCTTCGCGAACGATGCCGACGCTGACCGGCACGGAATCGTCAGCAAACGCTATGGCCTGCTCGAACCGAACAGCTATCTTGCGGTCGCTATCAGCTATCTGTTCGCCAATCGGCCGCGATGGTCCAAGACGGCGGGCGCGGGCAAGACGGTCGTGAGCAGCGGCATAATCGATCGGGTTGTGGCGGACTTAGGTCGGCGACTGGTCGAAGTGCCGGTGGGCTTCAAGTGGTTCGTCGATGGGTTGGTGGACGGATCGATTGGCTTCGCGGGCGAGGAGAGCGCCGGCGCATCTTTTCTGCGGCACGACGGCACCGTCTGGACCACCGACAAAGATGGCCTGGTACCGAACCTGCTGGCGGCGGAGATAACGGCGCGGACCGGACGGGACCCGGGCGAGCATTATCGCGACTTGACGGCGCGTTTCGGCGAGCCGCTTTACGCGCGGGTCGACGCGCCGGCAACCGCTGAACAGAAGACGAAGCTCGCGAAGCTCGCACCCGAGGCGGTTAACGCGTCGGACCTCGCGGGTGAAAAGATCATCGCAAAACTGACCAAGGCTCCAGGCAACAACGCGGCGATTGGCGGGCTCAAAGTCGTTGCGCGCAGCGGATGGTTCGCCGCGCGACCGTCAGGTACGGAGAGCATCTACAAGATCTACGCGGAGAGTTTCAAGGATCGCGCCCATCTCGACACGATCCTCGCTGAGGCCCAGGAAATCGTGAACAGGGCCTTGACTGGCGGCGCCGGAGAGATTGGCATGGATGGTATGGCGGCGCGCGCATCAAGCTCATGATCCCGCGCGCAATTCTGCGAACGCAACCGCGCTCCAATTTCGAGGTGACACCATGAAGGCTACGGAATCGCTGCACAACCTGGGTCAAAGCATCTGGCTCGATAATATCACCCGCAACTTGCTGACGACCGGCACGTTGAAAAAATATATTGACGACCTGTCCGTCACCGGACTGACCTCGAATCCGACGATCTTCGACAACGCGATTGCCAAGAGCACGGACTACGACGCGGCGATTCAGCAGAAACTCGGCGAGGGCAAAGCCGGCGAAAAGCTGTTTTTCGAACTGGCGCTTGACGATCTGACGCGCGCCGCGGATCTGTTCAAGCCGGTCCATGACCGCACCGACGGGGTGGACGGCTGGGTCTCGCTCGAAGTCTCGCCGCTACTGGCGTACGACACCGCGAAGACGATCGCTGCGGCCAAGGAGCTGCACGCCCGCGCCGGCCGTCCGAATCTGCTGATCAAGATCCCCGGCACTGAAGAAGGCCTGCCCGCGATCGAAGAGTCGATCTTTGCCGGCATCCCGATCAACGTGACACTGCTCTTCTCGCGCGAGCATTATCTCAGCGCCGCCGAGGCCTACCTGCGCGGGATCGAACGGCGCATCGAGGCCGGACTCGATCCGAGTATCGGCTCGGTCGCCTCCTTGTTCGTGAGCCGCTGGGACGGCGCGGTGACCGGTAAAACGCCGGAGACGCTGCGCGATCAGTTGGGTATCGCGATTGCTCGACGGACCTACAAAGCCGCACGCGACCTGCTCAATTCGCCGCGCTGGCTGCGCGTTTTGAATCTCGGCGCACGCCCGCAGCGCGTTTTGTGGGCCAGCACCGGAACCAAAGATCCGAAGGCCTCTGACGTGCTCTACATCGAGGCGCTCGCCGCGCCCTTCACCGTCAATACGATGCCCGAGGCTACGCTGAAGGCGTTCGCCGAGCATGGCAAAATCGGCGCGCTGATGGCCGCGGACGGCGGTGACTGCGAACAGGTTCTCGCCGAGTTCGGCAAGGCCGGCTTCGATATCGATGCTTTGGGCGCGACGCTGCAGGACGAGGGCGCGAAGGCGTTCGTCAAATCCTGGAATGAACTGATGGAGCGCATCGAGTCGAAGAGCGTCACGATCCGCAAGGCCGGCTGAAACCCTCGCGACAGTTCGTGACGCAAACGGCTGACGCAAACGGGTGAGGACAATATGACGGAAGTCGCACCGCTGCGCCGCCGCCCGGCGTGGGCCGCGCTCAAAGATCATTATGAGAAGCTCAGCGCGCTCCATCTGCGGCAACTTTTCTCCGCGGATCCGGATCGCGGCCTACGGATGACGGCTGAGGCCGCGGGCGTTTACTTCGACTACTCGAAGAATCGGATTAGCGATGAGACGCTCGCGTTATTGATCAGGTTGGCCGAGGAGTCCGGGCTGCGCGAACGGATCGACGCGATGTTCCGCGGCGACAAGATCAACGTCACCGAAAAGCGTGCGGTTCTGCACACGGCTTTGCGCGCGCCGCAGGGAGCCTCGATTGTCGTGGACGGCTGCAACGTCGTGCCCGAGGTGCACGCTGTGCTCGACCGGATGGCGGCTTTTGCGAACCGCGTCCGTAGCGGCGAGTGGAAGGGTCACACCAGCAAGCGCATCCGCAACGTGATCAATATCGGCATCGGGGGCTCCGACCTCGGGCCGGTGATGGCGTATGAGGCGTTGAAGCATTACAGCGATCGCGCGCTCACGATGCGCTTCGTTTCCAACGTTGACGGCACGGATTTCGTCGAGGCGACGCGCGATCTCGACGCGGCGGAAACGCTCTTCATCATCTCCTCGAAGACCTTCACGACGCTTGAGACGATGACCAACGCGCAGAGCGCGCGTGAATGGTCTCTCGCCGGTCTCGGCGGCGACGCCGCGGCGGTCGCAAAACACTTCGTCGCGGTCTCGACCAATGCCGGCGAGGTCACGAAATTCGGGATCGACACCGCGAACATGTTCGGTTTTTGGGACTGGGTCGGCGGGCGCTATTCGATGGACTCGGCGATCGGGCTGTCGACCATGATCGCGGTTGGGCCTGAGAATTTTCGCGCGATGCTCGAGGGCTTTCGGGAGATTGACGAGCATTTCCGCTCGACGCCGTTCGCGCAAAACCTGCCGGTGCTGATGGGCCTTCTGGCGATCTGGTACAACGACTTTTTTGGCGCGGCGACGGTCGGCGTCTTCCCGTACGAGCAATATCTCAAGCGCTTTCCCGCATACCTCCAGCAGTTAACGATGGAGAGCAACGGCAAGCATGTAACGCTCGACGGTAGTGAGGTTGATTACGCCACCGGACCGATCTACTGGGGCGAACCGGGGACTAACGGGCAGCACTCGTTTTATCAACTGATCCATCAGGGCACGCGGTTGATTCCCGCGGACTTCATCGCCTTCAACCACAGCCTCAATCCCCTGGGCCGGCATCACGATATGCTGCTGGCCAACGTCTTCGCCCAGACGGAGGCGCTGGCCTTCGGCAAAACCGCGGAACAGGTAAAGGCTGAGGGCACGCCGGACTGGCTCGTGCCGCATCGGGTGTTCGCGGGCAACCGGCCCTCCAACACGATTCTGCTTGAGCGGCTGACGCCGGCAGCGCTGGGCAAGCTCGTCGCGCTTTACGAGCATAGCGTGTTTACCCAGGGGACGATCTGGCAGATCGACTCATTCGATCAATGGGGTGTTGAACTCGGCAAGGTGCTGGCCCAGCGCATCATTCCCGAGCTGGAGGGCCGCGCCGAACCGGCGCTCGCCCACGACTCGTCAACCAATAACCTGATTCGGCGTTACCGGAAAGCGCGGCAGGACTGAACCTGATTACACGAAGGAAATATCTATGCAGCTCGGAATGATCGGACTCGGCCGGATGGGCTCGAACATGGTGCGGCGGCTGATCGCCGGCGGCCATGAATGTGTGGTGTTTGACGTGTCGTCGAAGGCGGTCAGCGACCTGGCGAAAGAAAAAGCGGTCGGCGCAGGCGCGCTCGCCGACTTTGCCGCGAAGCTCTCGAAGCCCCGAGCGGTGTGGCTGATGGTGCCGGCGGCGGTGGTGGATAAAACGATCAGCGATCTTTTGCCGCATCTGGAGTCCGGCGACATCCTGATCGACGGCGGCAACTCCTACTACGTTGACGACATCCGGCGCGCCGAGGAGCTTGCGGCGAAGCAGTTGAACTACGTCGACGTCGGCACCAGCGGCGGCGTCTGGGGGCTCGAGCGCGGCTACTGCATGATGATCGGCGGCGGCGAGGCGACGGTGCGGCATCTCGATCCGATCTTCAAGACCCTGGCACCCGGCCGGGGCGACATTCCGGTAACGCCGGGACGTGAAAAAGTCGGGGGCAGCGCGGAAGAGGGTTATCTGCACTGCGGCGCCAACGGCGCCGGCCATTTCGTCAAGATGGTCCATAACGGGATCGAATACGGCATCATGGCGGCCTACGCCGAGGGTCTCGGCGTCCTGCACCACGCCAATGTCGGTAAACGCAAGCAGGAGGCCGATGCGGAGACCACGCCGCTGCGTGACCCCGAACACTATCAGTACGATCTGAATTTGCGCGACGTCACGGAGGTGTGGCGGCGCGGGAGCGTGATCGCCTCGTGGCTGCTGGACCTGACGGCGACGGCGCTGGCCAAAGACCCGGAGCTGAAGGAATTCGGCGGCCGCGTCTCAGACTCGGGCGAGGGCCGCTGGACGATCAAGGCGGCGATCGACGAGGCCGTGCCCGCGCCGGTGCTGTCGACGGCGCTTTATTCGCGGTTCGATTCGCGCGGTCAGGCGGACTTTCAGAACAAGTTGTTGTCGGCGATGCGCTATGAGTTCGGCGGCCATCTCGAGAAACCCGCCGGCAAGTAGGCGGCGCTGGTTCGGTCCGAAGGAAACGGCTGAAGTCTCGGCTAAAGTGTCGACTAGTTAAAAATCCGGTTCGCTAAACCTGATACTGATATTGGAACGCGAGCGGATAAAATAACGCTGTGGTTATAGGTCGGATTATCGGTTACGGCGACCTGGTAGCCGACGCCGAGGGTCAGTGTCGCTGACGGGAGACGAATTTTCGAGAGTATGACGCCGGGAGTCAGAAACATCTGCGTCTGTCCTTCGCGCTTGCCGTTGGGCCACCAGGTATAGTTCACTTCGAATTCGGGCCAAAGGATCGAGTCACTCAAGATGGTCCACTTGGGAAATAAGCCGAGAGTTTTCTCGTACTGGAAGACGATGTTCCAGGCGAGCGGCATGCCTAGCCGCTTGAGGCCGCCGTCGGGGAGCGAGATGCCGAGGTTGGCCTGAACGTCGAAGTCTTGTCCGAGATACCTGAATCCTTTTCCCGCAGCGATCATCGGGGTGAAAACTCCGTGTCCCATGCTGTTGCCCGCGGTGCCGGTTGGCGCACTGAAATTGATCAAGGCGGTGACGATGTAATTGCCTTGGTCCTTTG
Source organism: Candidatus Binataceae bacterium (assembly GCA_035308025.1). NCBI lineage: Bacteria > Candidatus Binatota > Binatia (SeqCode) > Binatales (SeqCode) > Binataceae (SeqCode) > Binataceae bacterium (SeqCode). The sequence goes on along the minus strand of DATGHL010000038.1, from coordinate 8,236 downwards.
GTCGGCAGAAAAGACGGTTTTTAAGCCAGAATGTTTCGTCGGACCATCCGTCGGTAGCAGGATGGGGATTTTTTTTCGTCGGGTGCTGAATGGTGCCGTTGTGAGCGATCCATGCGGGCAGGCCGAGGACGACTTCCGTATTCGGAAGCTCCGGCACCGGCAATTCCAGTACGTTCAACCCGTCACCGAACCCGCCGGGAGCAGTCCCGCCGACGCCTTTTCCTCCGCCAAAATTATCGGTTGCGACACCTCTGGGATTTGCCTGCCAGATTTGGTCATAGCGAAGTTGCGGTATCAAGGTAGGGGCCGCAGTCGTCGTAGCCAAAGGCGCGATCCAGTTGGGTTGCGGTCCCTTATCCCCCGGGAAGATCTCAAGGTATTCCGCGATTGGGTTGCCGGTGGGCGCTTCCTTCGCCTTTGACGTTGGTGGTGGTCCACAGTCGGATTGCGCCAAAAATGAAGGCAGCCAAGCGGGCGGCTCCTGCGCGATTGCCGGATGCGCGCAAAAGGGTCCACCGGCGAGGGTGATTAAGAACAAGGCGAATTGTAGGAACCTTTGTGGTTTCATCTAGGCGCTCTTTTTTGAATGCCGACCAGAGTGAGAGAAAGAGTCGTGAAACCTTTGAATAAACCCTCAAAAACCTATCCAGATCGCGAACTTCGATATTTGTATGGAAAATACCTTTCCGATCATGAGCCTTATCCTTGCTAGCTGCTGTCGTGTGACGTTTACTTGATCACGACGCTTTCGCAAGGTAGCCGTTTGTTCCGTCGGTGCGGTCAGTGGTGGGCGGCGATCAGTCCGTCTGTCAAAGGTGCGCCGCATCCGGCGATTGGAGCGGGTCTAAGCAGAGCGGGGCAGGGCGTCGCGATAGTCGTCGTCTGCCAGACCGACGGGGCTATCGCGGCGAAATCTGCTGCCGCAGGTCCGATCACGACCAGCACCGTGTCCGCCCGCGTCTCGATGGCGTGCGCGTGGCGCGGCCCTTTCAAGTGGCTCAAAATCCCGTCGTAGGTTGCGGCAAAAGACTCGGCTGACAGAGTGTCGCGAAAGGCGAACATCCAGATCAGAGTTACCACGCGATCTTTTTGCAGGATGACCATCTGATCGCCGGCCCAGCTTTCCGCCAGCCGCACGGCCGGTGAGTGAGGCGGGAGATTACGCTCGAGAACAATCTTGAGCAGCAACTCGCCGAAGGTGTCGTCTTCAACCTTTTTCCAATCCGGGAGGAGGTTCTGATAGCCGCCGAGCTCGATCTGGAGGGGCGGCGTGCGATGATCGAAATAGAGTGAAGGATCGAGGATCTGTTGCGAGGAGAGCGGCGGGTCGCGGTAAAGCGCATCGACAGCGTCCCAGCCGCCGCGCTTCCAGGCCTCGGCGACAAAACGGGCGCCCTGCGCGTACTGGAACATCATCGGCACACGCAGCGCGATCGGCCCGTCGGCCGCTTCGGCCTCGCCGCCAGTGCCGAGGGCGCTCAGTTGCGCGACGATTTTATCCGCCGACTGATCGGTAAGCCCGCCCGCGACATAACCAAGGCCGGACAGTGTGGCGTCACCTTCTATCAGGGAGTGGAGCGCGATTTCCTGGTCGTCGTTGTTCTTGACCCGTTCCATCATCGGTTCGAGCCGGAAATGCTGATCCTGGAGCGCGTGCGTCAGCTCGTGCGCGTAGAGCAGTTCGCCGCTGGGACCGGATTCGCCAGTGAAGCTGCCGCCGAGGACGCCCATCCCACGAACTTCAATCATCACTTTGTCGCGCGGATCATAAAAACCCGCGACCTGCTCGCGCATCAGTTTTATTTCTTCGCGCTTGAGGTCCATGCCGGCCGGGAAAAGCCCGGTCATCTGGCCGGCCTCGCCGCTCAGGCGCAATTCCGCGTCGGAATTGTCGCGCTCGAGCTTGGCGATCATCATCTGCTGAGCTTCGGCCGGGGTTTTGGAAACGAACGGGACGTCCTGCAGAAAGTCGAGTTGTCGCACTTGCGCGACGCCACTTTTGACGTCGCCCGGCTTGATCTGATTAGTCGCGTCCGCACAGCCGAAGGCCGCGCCCAGGACTGCAATTACCGATAAATGAATTGCGAGCGTGTAATAGCTATCGGCGCGTATTGTGGTCGCTCCCACCTGCCGGGTTTGGGGGTTTCATTCCGTAATGATCATCGCGCGATAGCCGCGGGCCGAGAGCGCGGCGGCGCGCTGCTCGGCCTGGTCGCGCTCGAGAAAGGCGCCCATCTGTACACGATAGACCGGGCCCGCATCGACGGTTGCCGCGATAACGTTGACATCGGGGTAGTTCGCGGCGAGCCGCCGGCGCAGACTTGCCGCACCTCCGGCGTCCGCGTATGCGCCGACCTGAACGAAGTAGCGCTGGCCGAGGGCGGGACCGCCGGCCGGCGTCTGGAGAACATCTATGCGGACTCGAGCTGTACCCTCACCGATCATTCCCAGTGCGCGCGCGGCGCCGTGTGACAGATCCAGGCCGCGCCCTTTCACGTAAGGACCGTGATCGTTGATAGTTACCTCAACTGCACGGCTGTTGCCAAGGTTGGTGACGCGGATGCGGCTGCCGAGCGGAAAGAGCGTGGACGCCGCGGTCATCCCATCGGGATCGTAAACCGCGCCGCTGGAGGTGCGATGGCCCGCGAAGCCCGGTCCGTACCAGGAGGCCACTCCGAAGATCGAAGTCGCAGATGCCGGGTAGGGCAGGGGCGGGGAGCCGCTTCGGTTCGTCGAGCAGGCCTGGAATGCGGTAGTCGTCACGGTCAGCGCCAGCGCCCAAAGCAAAGAGATTCGTGTCGCCCTCACGACCGCCTCCACCACCCGTGGCGATTATACACGCGAGGTCGGCGGCTGTGCACAGACCTTTGCCGGTTCGTCTCGGTGCGCGAAGGGCGCCGTGATAATTTGTCAGCAGGGTAAGATGCTACGGACGCGAACGGATTTGGAGGAGCTGGAAGGGCGCACGCTCGCGCCCTACGCGACGCTCGCGCGCATGAGCCGCGGGCGGCGCGTGCCCGAGCCGCCTCATCCGATGCGCACCTGCTTTCAGCGCGACCGCGACCGCATAATCCACTGCGCGGCTTTCCGGCGCCTCGAATACAAGACCCAGGTCTTCGTCAACCACGAAGGCGATTACTATCGCACGCGCCTGACCCATACGCTGGAGGCGGCGCAGATTACCCGCACGGTGGCGCAGGCGCTCGGACTTAATCGCGACCTGGCGGAGGCCGTCGCGCTGGCCCACGACCTCGGCCATCCGCCTTTCGGGCACGCGGGCGAACACGCGCTCAACAATCTGATGCGCGCGCATGGCGGCTTCGATCACAACGCGCAGAGCCTCAGGACAGTGGATTGGATCGAGGTGCGCTACCCGGGTTTTCGCGGCCTCAACCTCAGCTACGAGGTGCGCGAGGGAATCATTAAGCATTCGGCGTTCAAGGTGCGTGCGGCGGCGCAGGAGTTCGAGCCATCGCGCTACCCGGGGCTCGAGGCGCAAATCGTCGATCTGGCGGACGAAATCGCCTACCTCACGCACGACGCCGATGACGGCGTCAAGGCCGGGATGCTGACGACGGCGGAGCTCGAAGCCTCGCGGCTTTACTGTGAGGCGCGTCGCGCGGTCGCGGGCGGGGTCGACGATGCGCGCATCGTGCGCTATCAGACCGCGATCAAAATGATCGATCTGATGGTCACGGACTTCGTCGCCAATATCGATCGTGAGTTGTCCGATCGCAAAATCGACAGCGTCGAAGCAATTCAGGAGGCGGGGAGGGCGCTCGCCGTCTTCAGCCCGGAGATGGACGAGCGCGTCGCCGAGCTCAAGCGCCTGATGCGCGATCGGCTCTATCGCAATTATCGCGTCAGCCGCATGACCGCCAAGGCGGGCCGCGTCCTCACGCAACTGTTCGAGGCCTACATGTCCGAGCCGCGCCAGATGCCCGAGCATGTGCTGACGCGGGCCGAGCGCGAAGGCGAGCCGATCGCGCGGGTGGTCGCCGACTACATTGCCGGTATGACCGATCGTTTCGCGCTCGATGAATACCGCAAGCTGTTCGATCCCGATGAACGGGTCTGAGGCGCGGCGGCAGGCGGCGTTCAAGACGTGAACCGCATCAGCCGGCAGCGCCGTATTGTCATTTTGCGCGACGACCACGTCGGCGATCCGCTGGGCGCAATCTTTTTCGAGCTTTCAAGCGAGCGCGAAGATGCGGTGGTCGATCTAATCCGCAATTACCTCGGACCGCGCGTGCGCATCCGCAAAATCGAACTGATGGCGGCGCGGGTCGAGGTCGAAGTCGAAGTGCGCGGGTTCAGCGATGAAGCCGAACGTCTCGCCGCCGCCGCGCTCGATCTGGAAAAGAAGGGGGCGCCGCGCAATGCGCTGCAACTCTATCGGGAGGCGCGCGAACTCGACCCGCTAAATCAGGTGGTGTGCTATGCGCTGGGTTCGGCCGAGGCGCGGCTCGGCCATTACGACGAGGCCCTGGCGACCCTAAAACGCGCCCGGGAGAGCGGTCCTGAAACCGCCGACATCCTCCATATGCTGGGGAGCGTTGCGCTGCAGCTCGAGCGCACCGCCAGTGCGATCATCTACCTGGAGCGGGCGTTCGAGCTGTCGCCGAGCCACTTCGGCGTCCGCCGCGCCCTCACCGAGCTCGGCCTCAAACCGACGCCGCCGCCACGTAGCGCAGCCGCTGATCCGCTAGCGATTCCAGCAACAAGCGATCTTAAGCTCAGCCGATAGACTATCTGATTAGCTAAATGTATTACTTGAGATAATTGCCCAGCATGGTGGCGGCCCGGACCAGTTCACCACATCGGCCACATCATGAAATCCGAGCGCTCTTGCAGAGCGGCATCCTCGTTCATCTCCGCGGCTGATTCTTCCCGCTCGACCGTTTGTTGTTGCAAGCGGAGCTCTTCGTATTTTTGGTAATCTTCGGGACTGCCAACGTATAGGCACCGACAGACCGTCGGATCGGCGAACCAGTAAAAAATCTTGCCGTTTCGCGTCGAATATCTAACCTTCAGCGCCGGCCGCCACTTAAGATCATCGAGACGCTCGGGGGTGTCGGCGGGATGGAGTCGAAAGCCAGATGCCGCCAGCATCGGTTCGATGCGATTGGCGCGCTGGGTCGGCGTCTCAGCGCAGCCCACGAGCAGGGTCGTCAGAGCAAGACATAGAAGCTTGAAAACTCGCCACGACATGCCGGCTATTTTACAACTGCGCGCGCCTTAAGCCAGCAACGGCTCACGGCCCCGTTTGTATCGGGAAATCGTCGGTCTGTAGTGGCGCTAAGTCCGCGTCATCTCTATGATTGAGCCGCGATGAAATTGAAAATTTTTTCGGTTGGTGCGGCGCTCTCGGCTTTGACGATTCTGGTTGCAAATCCAAGTTTACATAATATTTCTTATGCGAACCTGACGCCACGGCTAACGTTGGCCGCCGAAGCGCTCGCCGGAGATTCCCCCAGCGACGCCAAACTCAAGGCCGCGCTGCAAAAGCGGCTGCTGGTCGCCGACCCCACTCTCCTGGAGCTTGGACCGCCGTCGGCGGGACCGTTGGCCGGGATGTCGCAGCGGAAGGTTACGATCAGCAACGGACAGGGCCAGAAGGTCGAGCTCAAGTACTTTACGACGAGTGATGCAGATAAGGGTCTGCTGGTCCACGAATTCGCCGCCTTTGATATTGCGGATCCGTGGCAGCATGCGTCCGTAAAGTCGCTGCATCTCGAAGATCGCGCGACGCTGGGTCCCGCGTCCGCCCCGATCACGATTATCGAGTTTGCGGATTTCGAGTGCCCGTATTGCGCACGGGCCTTCAGTGAAATCGAGACCGTCGTGAACACGACCTACAAGGGCAAGGTGCGGCTGATCTGGAAGAACTTCCCCCTGCCCTCGCACGACTGGGCGGAACAGGCGGCGATCGCGGCGGAATGCGCACGGCAGCAGAATCCCGCGGCGTTCTGGGCCTTTGCGGGAAGTTTTTACCAGGACCAAACGGAAATTAACGTGCAGAACCTGCGCGAGCATATCGAACGCTACGCGAACGCCAACAGTCTAGACGTCAAAGCCTTGAACGCGTGCGTCCTCACCGACGCGGCCGAGGCCAAGGTCCTCCAGGATCGCAAGGACGGCGAAGGGATTCAGATTAACTCGACGCCGACCTTTTTGGTCAACGGCGTCGAGGTCGTGGGCTTGCCGACCAGCAACGTCTTCGATTTCGTGATTACGTCGCAGTTAGCCGAAAAGAGCGCGTCCCGTTAAAATTGCGGGTTAGGTGCAGTGAGCGGTGCGACGATTGTTAACGCACGAAAATCAGTCCGAAGTGGTTATCTGTCACCTCGCCGGTGGTGCTCAACGTGAAGTTGGAGGTGATAAGTCCGCTCGCGCCGGCGAACTGACCTTCGCCGCCCTCGACCCGCCACATAACCGAGCCGTGCTGCAGCGCCGCGTCAGGACTTTTGCCGAGGAATCCTTGGCCGACGGTACTGAACCGGAGCAAGTGGCTCGACTCGCCAAACCGAATCGTACCAGCCTCGATGAAGGACGTTTCTCCGGTGAGCGTCACTTCCGACTCGAATGATGCTGTCCCGTCCGGTAACGGCTGCAGCGTGGATGTCACACCGCTGGGACCAACGACTGAACTGAACTTGCAGCTCGGCGCAGTGGTCGAGGCTAAGATCACTCCCGATACGCCAGCCTTCGGAGCCGCGCTACCCTTAAACTGCATAGCATAGACAATCTGGTTCATTGGTTTCTCCTCTATTCGTCGTTATTACGTAAGCTTTAAACCGCGTGCGACTATAGCAAAGGATCAAGGCTTTTGAATTGTAGCGAACGGAAGCTTCGCTTCACGACTGGCGGTTAGAAAGTTGCCCGAAGAGTTTAGAAATTCGCTCGCTCCATCAGCGAGTCAATATCTATGGGCGATCCTCGAATCATCGAAAAGGCCGCTGCCACCGCGGAATTCGCATGCTTGGTCGGCAGCTTTCAAAGGTCGCGGTCCGCCGGACGCTCGCGCTGAATGGCCGAGGTTATGGCTCGGGCATCGGCGGAGGCTGTGGCGATGCTGGCGCGGCGACGCCGAGGCTGGCGAGCGCGTCAACTGCGGTGCCGCGATCGGGTGAAAAGGGATTTTCTCGAATGAAGCGCTGGTAGCTGGCGATGGCGGCGGCTTTTTCGCCCGCGCGCGCCTGCAGCCGCGCGACATTGAGCGCGGCGCGGGGCTGCTCGGCGCCTTTGAGCGCAGCAGCCTCTGCGTAGCTCTCACGAGCGCCGGCATAATCGCCGAGATCCTCGTCGGCGACCCCTAGCTGCATCAGGGCGAGTTCGCGGAAAGCCGGCGGACTGTCGTTGGCGAGATACTGCTTGAGGGCGTCGCGCGCTTTGGCCGGCTGCTGCTGCGCGAGATTCGCGTTTGCGACGTAAAACGGCGCGAGCCGACCGAGGCGCGAGTGCGGATGCTCGTTGGCAAGCGCGGCGAATTGGGCTGCGGCCGCGGCGTAATCCTTGTGATCAAGCGTGTTAACCGCGGCGTAGAAGGCTTCGGCGGCGTCGCGCTCCTGGGCGCTCAGGTAAAAGCGCACGCCGACCGCGAACAGAATCAGCGCCAGCAATCCCATCGCGGCGAGAATGACCTGCACGAGATGCGTTGCGACGTATTCGCCGGCCGCGTCGAAAAAGCTGACGAACTCGTCGGGCTGGCGCAGCTCCTTGCGGGAGATGTGCGGACGGTGGGTGCTGGTCGCCATTTTTTTTCAGATGTGAGGTCGGTACTTCAGGTCCGGACGCGACGGCTGCCCGCCGGATCCGCAACTACCCCGACGCGCGCTCACATCTTGTACTTGAAGTCGTCAGGCGACATCTTTTCGAGAATCTCCGACCACTTGTCGCGCGAGACGCCAGCGAGATTCTGTTCGGAGACGGCGCTTTGCTCCGCCGCCTCGTGCAGCTCACTCGAGGATTCCAGCACCTGCTTGGCGACGTAGATCGGCGACTTGGTGCGCAGGGCGACCGAGATGGCGTCGCTCGGCCGTGAATCGATCGTGAGCGCCCCACCCTCGCGGGTCTTGAGCTCGATGCGCGCGTAGTAGGTATTGTCGCGCAATTCGGTAATCTCGATCGCTTCGACGCTCGCGCCCAGCTCGCCCATCACGTTGCGCAACAGATCATGGGTCATCGGACGCTGCGGCTTGATGCCTTCGATTTCGGTCGCCATCGAGGCGGCTTC
>DATGHL010000037.1 GCA_035308025.1 Candidatus Binataceae bacterium | reverse complement strand
GGACGCACTATATCGATTTCGAACGCAAAGTCGCACATAGCGCCAAAGCGTCGCAGTCGGTAAACGAGTAGCCGCCAGATTGCCCCTTCTCCCGCGGCGGGCGATCGCCCAGGCCGGCGGGCCCTTGTCAAATGCGTATGCGTATCCTGCACCTCGGAATCAACTACTGGCCGGACGAAACCGGTATTGCGCCGTTCACGACCGGCAGATGTGAGTATCTGGCGGCGCGTGGCCACGAAGTGGCCGCTTGCACGGGGCCGCCCTATTATCCCCAGTGGCGCGTGCCAGACGGGTACCGCGGCCGTTTGTTTTCGCGCGACGAACAAGGCGGCGTCACGGTGTTGCGCTCGTGGATGTACGTCCCGCGCAAGCTGACCTCGTTGCGGCGCGTTCTCCACGAGGGCTCGTTCGTATGCTCATCGTTCGTGCGCGCGCTTGGAAGCTGGCGTCCCGATCTGTTGTTCGTGACCTCGCCGCCACTCGGATTGGCCGCGAACGCGATCGCGCTCAGCCGGCTCTGGCGCGTGCCCTACGTGCTGCACGTCGCCGATCTGCAGCCTGACGCGGCGCTCGAGCTGGGAATGCTTGCACAGGGGCGATTCATCCGGATGCTCTATCGCCTCGAGGCGGCGGCTTACCGCAATGCCACCTTGGTTTCAACGCTGACCGAGGCGATGCGCCGGCGCATCGTTGCCAAAGGTGTGCCGCCTGAGAAGGTAGCGCTCTTCTCTGATTGGGTGGACCCGCAACTCTTTTCCATCGCGCCACCGGAGGAATCGCAAGAGGCAACCCGAAAGTCGCCCTTCATCGTCACCCATTTCGGCAATATGGGCGTGAAGCAGGGCCTCGACGTTATGCTCGAGGCCGCCAAGCTCTCGCGTGACGATCCGGGAGTCGTCTATCTGCTGGTCGGTGACGGCGCGGCGCGGTCCATCCTGGAGTCCAAGGCTCGCGAATTGAACCTGCCGAACCTTCGCTTTTTGCCGCTCCAACCGCACGATCGCTTTCTCGATCTGCTCGCGCAATCGGACGTTTGTCTGGTCACTCAGCAGCGCACTGTGGGCGACATCGTATTTCCCTCCAAGGTGATCACACTGTTGGCGGCGGCGCGCCCGGTTATCGCGTCAGTCGGTGCAGGGAGCGAAGTCGCTCGGGTCATAGCCGAGGCGGGCGCGGGAATAACGGTCGCGCCTGAAAATCCTCGCGCGCTGGCCGATGCAGTTATGCGGCTGCGCGCGGATCGCGCGCTGTCGGCGCGGATGGGACGGGCGGGGCGAACCTACGCCATGGACCGATGGGAGTGCGAGACAGTCCTGAAATCGACCGAGCAGAAGCTGGCGGGTGCTTTCAACGGCAACCTGGTGTCGGCGGACGTCTCCCGCGCTGCCGACGTGGACTAAATAGGGAGGGAGCCACTCATGAGGAAAGTCCTGGTCACTGGTGCCGGAGGTTTCATCGGACATCATCTGGTTCGCTATCTGAAGGGCCAGGGTTACTGGGTCCGTGGCGCCGATGTGAAATACCCCGAATATGAGGCTAGTCCGGCGGACGAGTTTGCGCTGCTCGATCTGCGGCGCATCGACGATTGCCTCGAAGCGACCTGCGGTGTGCGGGAGGTCTATGCGCTCGCGGCCGACATGGGCGGGATGGGCTTCATCTCGTCGCATCACGCGCAGATTCTACGTGACAACTCGCTGATCAATATCCACACGCTGGAGTCGGCGCGGCAAAATAATGTCGAGCGCTATCTGTATTGCTCGTCGGCCTGTGTTTATCCCGAGTACCGCCAGACCGACGCTGAGGTGACGCCGCTGCGCGAGGAGGAAGCCTATCCGGCACAGCCGCAGGACGCGTACGGCTGGGAGAAACTGATTACCGAGCGGCTCTGCAGCCACTATCGCGAAGACTACGGGATCGAGACCCGCATCGTGCGCTTTCACAACATCTTCGGACCGCTCGGCACTTGGGACGGCGGGCGCGAAAAAGCGCCGGCCGCGATGTGCCGCAAGGTCGCGATCGCCAAGCTCGCCGGTAATCACGAGATCGATATCTGGGGCGACGGCGAGCAGACTCGCTCGTTTTGTTACATCGACGACTGCGTGGTTGGGATCCACAAGCTGATCCGCTCGGAGTACCGCGAGCCGCTAAATCTGGGGCAGGACCGGCTGGTCACGATAAACCATCTGGCCGACATGGTCGCGGCGATCGCCGGCATCCGCATCGCCAAGCGCTACGTCCCCGGGCCGCAGGGCGTGCGCGGCCGCAACTCCGACAATACGCGCCTGCGCAAGGTGCTCGGCTGGGAGCCTCGGATTAGCCTCGAAGAGGGTCTCAGCCGGACC
>DATGHL010000036.1 GCA_035308025.1 Candidatus Binataceae bacterium | reverse complement strand
TTAAGGCAAAGCCGCCGAATCGCCTGCGTGAGAAGCCAGGAACGGCTTCAGTTGCCAATGGCTTAGCGAACGGTCGAGCCTATTTGCGAGGCGTAACCGAGTCCCAACCGTGTTCCCTTAATGTTCTTGATCTCCGCCCGGCCTTCCTCTACCGTGGATTGCGGGAGAGAGGGGCTGCATGGTCCAGCGGGTTTCCACCGTCGCGTTTGAGGGGATCGAGGCCCGGGCCGTCGACGTGCAGGTGCAGGTCGCGCCCGGTTTGCCGGCTTTCGCCATCGTCGGCCTTCCCGACAAGGCGGTGTCGGAGGCGCGCGAACGCGTACGCTCGGCGCTGATCGCCTCGGGGCTGGCGCTGCCGGCGCGGCGAATCACCGTCAACCTCGCGCCGGCCGATTTGCCGAAGGAGGGCAGCCATTACGATCTGCCGATCGCGCTCGGCCTGATGGCAGCGATCGGCGCGATCCCGCCGGACGCGCTCTCCGGCTTCACCGTGCTCGGCGAACTCGGGCTCGATGGCTCGATCGCGCCCGTGGCGGGCGTGTTGCCGGCGGCGATCGGGGCGAACGCGCGCGACGAGGGACTGATCTGTCCTTCGTCTTGCGGCGCCGAAGCGGCCTGGGCGAGCCCGGAACTCCAGATCGTGGCGGCGAATTCGCTGATCCAGATCGCCAACCACTTCAAGGGCACGCAGGTGCTGTCGCGCCCCTCGCCGAAAGTGCATGCGCCAGAGACGACGCAACTTGATCTGCGCGACATCAAGGGCCAGGAGAGCGCCAAGCGCGCGCTCGAGATCGCGGCCGCGGGCGGCCACCACCTTTTGATGATGGGCTCGCCCGGCGCCGGCAAGTCGATGCTGGCGGCGCGGCTGCCCTCGATCCTGCCACCGCTGTCGCCCTCGGAGCTGCTCGAAGTGTCTATGATCGCCTCCGTCGCGGGCGAAATCCGCGACGGCGCCTTGACCGCGCGGCGGCCGTTCCGCAGCCCGCATCATTCCGCGAGCATGGCGGCGCTGACCGGCGGCGGCTTGCGCGCCAGGCCGGGCGAGATTTCGCTCGCGCACCAGGGCGTGCTGTTCCTCGACGAATTGCCGGAGTTCGATCCGCGCGTGCTGGATTCGCTGCGTCAGCCGCTCGAAAACGGCGAGGTCTCCGTCTCCCGCGCCAATCACCGCGTCACTTACCCTGCGCGATTCATGCTGGTCGCCGCCATGAATCCCTGCCGCTGCGGCCATGCCTTCGAGCCCGGCTTTTCCTGCAAGCGCGGCCGGATCGACCGCTGCACCTCGGATTATCAGACCCGCATCTCAGGTCCCCTGATGGACCGCATCGATTTGCGCATCGAAGTGCCCGCCGTCACCGCCGCCGATCTGATCCTGCCGCCGCCGGCGGAGGGTTCAGCCGAAGTGGCGGCCCGCGTGGCGGCGGCGCGCGACGTGCAGAGCGCGCGTTATGCCGCGATTGGACTTGCAAATATTCGCACCAACGCCGAAGCGCCGGCTTCGGTGCTGGAGACCGTCGCGCAGCCCGACGCGCAGGGGCTGAAATTGTTGCGCGATGCCTCCGAAACCATGCGGCTGTCGGCGCGCGGCTATCACCGCGTGCTGCGCGTGGCGCGAACGCTGGCCGACCTCGACGGCGCGGAACAGATCACGCGGCTGCATCTGGCCGAAGCCTTGTCCTACCGCGCGCTCGCCGAGGATGTCCGGCGCGCGGCGTGAGCTAGCGAACACGTCAGCGGCGCGCTCCACCCGACGGGCAAATCACTGCGCGTATTGAACTCGCTGTCCAGTCTCTTTGCGAAAAATTTTCCGCTTTCCATGTCGGGCAAATCATCTCTACAAGCTCGCCCCGTCCCGCCCGATAAGAGGGACGTTTCGCGATCGTCACGAACGTTGGGCTTGGGATGCGATGGACGCCGAAGGCGCGATAGGACGAGCGCGCTTTCAGGCGGACGGCGAAGTCGTGTGGTCCTGACGCCCCGACGCTGGCGTCAAGTTTGCGGGTGATGATCCCGCAGGCGATGGTGGCAAGAAAGCCCGGTCACCAGGGAGAGCTCGCTATAAGCCGTAAAACCATTGCGTAGGGAATGCCGGGTGTTTCCGGTGTGACCGTGGTGACTACACTCGTATGCTCATTTTATTTTGCATGCGAGGCTGCGGGCGCATCGCGCGCCCGGCATTCCCTGCGCCTCTATGTTTCGGGGCGAAAGGTTCATGCACAGCTCGGGCGTATTGACGCCGCGAGATCGCGAGGGTGTGGCTGCGGGCCGCGCGGGCTGTTTGAAATTCGAATTTGTGACGCGGCGAAGGAACCCGTAGCCCGGATGAGCGAACGCGAAATCCGGGGCGGTATCGCGTTCCCGGATGTCGCTTCGCTCATCCGGGCTACGATATGCCTCCCCCATCAACCCGACGGTAACGAGTTTTGTTTACGCTTCGCCAACCATAAGCCCTCCGAAAAATCGGAGGGTTTGCGATGAGCGAGTGGGTTCATGTTGCGTTTCAGGATTCTGGCCTCGGCCGTTCCACTTCTCCTTGCCGCTTTGTTCGCGCGCGGCGGCCTGTTGCTCAGTTTGCATCCCTGTATCGCAGTCGCCGATTCCTCGGTGGAGCTTTCGGACCTGCCCTGGCATGCCGATCTCCATGTCGCGTTCACCGACGACCCGGCCGCGGCGACGGTGCGGGTGCAGATATCGGATAGCGCTGATACAGCCGACTTCGCCCTGGTCGACGAGGCTGAGGCTGCCGAGCCGGGTGCATGCGAGGCGCATCCCGCGACGCGCTTTGTGTCGGTCTCGATAGATCCAGAAAGCGGCGGCCCCGTCATTTACCTGTCGCATGAGGGTCCCGCCGATTATCGCATCTTTGTCCGCTCGAAGCGGTTTTCGCTGCGCGATGCGGCGGCGCTTGTCGTCGGCGCCGGCGGCGGACGTCAGTCCCGGCAGGCTGCCTCGCTTTAGCTTGCGTCTTGTCAGCTTGCGATCTTGTCTTGGCGCGCCTTCGGGCCGCGGGCCAAGCGGCCCTAACCCTTTATTAACCATGTTCTCAGTGGACAATATCAGGCCACATTGCCTCAAGCACTTTGCAAGGTCGTAATCCCATCCTCGTCGCCAACCAATGACGCAGCGCCGGCAGCCGGACAACTGCGCCGGCGTGACGCAACGCGTGACGCGAGCTTTTGGGGTGATCGGTGATGGGGCGGATTGTCAGGATCAAGTTGCGCTTGCGCCGTTTCTCGCGACGTCATCCCTGGGTACTGTTCTCCGTCCGCTCGTTCATGATCTTCTCCGCCACCTTTGGCGGCGCCTATGGGTTCATCGCCGGCAGCCGATCCCCGGATTCCGGCTATGACCCCAACAGCTTCGCGATCGGGGCAAGCTTCCTGTTCGCCCTCGCCTGCCTCGCGCTCGTCACAGTGAGCATGCGGCTGCGTTTCCTGCGCAAGAAAATGCGCAAGATCGCGCTGCATAACGAGACGCTGGTCGATCGCAATTGGGAATTGAAGGAAGCCGAGGAGCGCGTCCGCAGCCTGTTCGAATCGCAAGGCGATCTGATCGTGCTGCGCGATGCCAAAGGCTTGATCACCTTCGTCAACGACGCCTATTGCGAGCTCACCCAAAAGCCGCGTAGCGCGCTGATCGGCAGCCAGTTTCAGTTCAGCGTGCTCGAGCAGGGCGACAGCGCGCTCGAGCCGAACGGCACGCGGGTTCACGACCAGAAAATCGAAACCGCGCTCGGACCGCGGTGGATCGCATGGCGCGAGGGACTGGTCCGCTTCGATGCGGGCGCGCCCGCCGAAATGCAATGCGTCGGCCGCGACGTCACCGACCGCACCGAGACCGAGCGCGCGCTCGCCGAGGCGCGCGACCAGGCCGATGCCGCCAATCGCGCCAAGTCGCGTTTCCTGGCGATGGCAAGCCACGAAATCCGCACCCCCCTGAACGGCATCCTCGGCATGAGCTCTCTTCTGCTCGATACGCCGCTGACCCCGGAGCAGATGACCTACGCCAAGGCGGTGAAGACGTCCGGCGACGCGCTGCTCGCCTTGATCGAGGAGCTATTGGATTATTCCAAGGTCGAGGCCGGCAAGATCGACCTCGAATCGCGCCCGTTCGCGCTCGCCGCGCTGATCGAGGACATCACCGAGCTGCTCGCGCCGCGGGCGCAGGCGCGCAAGCTCGAGATCGCGGCCTATGTCGACGAGCGCCTGCCGGCGCAAGTGATCGGCGATGCCGCGCGGCTGCGCCAGGTGTTATTGAATCTAGCCGGCAATGCGATCAAATTCACCGCGACCGGCGGCGTGGCGCTGATCGTCGAGCCCGGCATCTGGCCCAATGAAATCAGCTTCCTGGTGCGCGACACCGGCATCGGCATTGCGCCGGAAGCCCAGGCGCGGATTTTCCGCGAATTCGAGCAGGCCGACGAG
Organism: Candidatus Binataceae bacterium; assembly: GCA_035308025.1. Lineage (NCBI taxonomy): Bacteria > Candidatus Binatota > Binatia (SeqCode) > Binatales (SeqCode) > Binataceae (SeqCode) > Binataceae bacterium (SeqCode). Next base: position 2,729 of record DATGHL010000036.1, on the reverse strand, counting down.
AAGATTGCCCGTAGCTATGGCGGCACCGGCCTCGGCTTGAGCATCTCGGAGCGCATCGTCAAACGAATGGGCGGCCGCATCACGCTGCAAAGTAAACTCGGCGTCGGCTCGACCTTCGAGGCGGCCATTCCGCTTGCGGCCGCCGGCCAAGGCGCAGGGCCGCCCTTCGCCGCACCGGAGCTTGCCGGCCAGTCGATCATGCTGGTCGCGCCGGAGAGCATCGAGGCCTCCCTGATCGCGCGGCGGCTTCATCGCTGGGGCGGCCAGACCTGCGTGGTCGCGGATGCCGAAGTGGCGCGCGCGCTCTTGCCGGAACGCAATTGGCTCGCGATTCTGCTCGACCATGCGCTGGGCGCGGAAGAAGTTGAAGCGCTGGCGTCGGCCGCGCGATCCTGGGCTACGCAACGGATCGTCATGTTCACGCCGGCGACGCGGCACGAGCTTGCCTCGTCATCGCACCTGACCGGCTATCTGATCAAACCATTGCGCGCGGCTTCGCTCGCCGCCCGCCTCTCGACGGCGCCGGAAGTCGCAGCACCGGAGCTTGCAGGCGATACCTTGCTCGACCAGCCGGAGTCGATCGAAGCCACGCCGGCCGCAGCCACGCGCGGCCTTTCGGTGCTAGTGGCCGAAGACAACGAGATCAATGCACTCCTGATGCGTTCGCTGCTGAGCAGGCTCGGGCATCAGGCCGTGATCGCCACCAGTGGCGAAGAGGCGCTGGAATCATGGCTGTCAGCGAACTCCGCCGGCACGCCCTATGATCTGGTGCTGATGGATATCCAGATGCCGGGGCTCGACGGCATCGAAACCACCAAGCGCATCCGCGTCCGCGAGGCCGCGCTAGGCGGCCGCAAGACCCAAATCCTTGCGTTGACGGCCAATACGCTGGTGGAGGATCGCTACGCCTGCTTCGAGGCGGGCATGGATGGTTTTCTGATCAAGCCGCTCGATCGGGAAAAACTCGGCGACGCGCTTGCGGGCCTTGCCGCCGCGCGGCATGTGGCCGCCTGAGACAAAGGCGAGCGCATTCACTTCCGCTTGTCTTGACGGCTCACCCCGATTCGCCTGAGCATGGGCAGCAACGAAAGTCCGGCATTGCGTGCTCACGCCGAGCTCCCGCGTCCGCGGCAACGACCGCCCTAGATGTTTGATGAAAAAACTACAGCCGCCGCAGCGCCACGGTCTCGACCACATGGTCGGCGCCCTTTTTCAGGATCAGCGTCGCGCGCGGCCGTGTCGGCAGAATGTTGTCCTCGAGATTGGCGAGGTTGGTGCGTTCCCAGATCGCGAGTGCGGTGGCGGTCGCCTCCTCGTCGGAAAGCAGCGCATAGCGGTGAAAGTAGGATCGCGGATCATGGAACGCCGTGTCGCGAAGGGTCAGGAAGCGCGTGACATACCAGTCGCGCAATACCTGTTCCTCGGCGTCGAGATAGACGGAGAAGTCGAAGAAGTCCGAAACCACCGCCACGGCCTTGCCGTCGCGCGGCAGCCGGCCGGTCTGCAGGACATTGACGCCCTCGACGATCAGAATGTCGGGCCTGTCGATCTCGATCCACTGGTTTGGGACGATATCGTAGGTCAGATGCGAATAGACCGGTGCCCGCACCGGCCGCCGCCCGGCCTTGATGTCGCTGAGGAACGCCAGCAGCATCGGCAGATCATAGCTTTCGGGAAAGCCCTTCTTCTGCAACAGGCCTTGCCGCTCCAGCACCGCATTGGGAAACAGAAACCCGTCGGTCGTCACCAGATCGACCCTCGGCCGCGGCGACCAGCGCGCCAGCAGCGCCTGCAGCACGCGCGCGGTGGTCGACTTGCCCACCGCGACCGATCCGGCGACGCCGATGATGTAGGGCACCTTGCGGTCGCGGATGCCGAGGAACTGGCGCTGCGCCTGATAGAGCCGGTGGGTCGCATCGACGTAGATCGACAGCAGCCGAGAGAGCGGCAGGAAGATGTCCTCAACCTCCCTGATGTCGAGGCGATCGTGCATCGAACGCAGCCGCTCGAACTCGCCGGGCTCCAGCGTCATCGGCGTGTCGTCGCGCAGGCGCGCCCACTGCTCCCGCGAGAAAATCCGGTAGGGATTGTATTGTTGTTCCGGTGCCCGAATATCCATGACGCAGCCTTGTTGTCTCTCACCTGGCTCCGACGCCGCCTAGTCGCGCTTGCGCGCCGCCTTTTCCTCAAGTCCGGACATGCCGGTACGCTGCGCCAATTTTGCCTCGACTTCCTCAAGCTTCACGCCGCGTGATTTCAAAAGCACCAGCAAGTGAAACAGCACGTCGGCGCTTTCGGCGACGAGATGGTCGCGGTCATTCCCAATCCCGGCGATGACGGTTTCCACCGCCTCCTCGCCGAACTTCTTGGCACAATGCTCCGGCCCCTTGTCCAGGAGTTTGCGAGTATAGGACGCCTCTCCGCCCGACGCCGCACGGGCATCGATAATCGTAACGAGGTCATGGAGCGTGAAACGCGACATCGGAACTCAACTCAATACACAGGTCTGACGGAGGGCGCCGCCCCCTTAAGGGATTTAGCACTTCTGTCACAAAGAGTCGTCAGGGATCGAGCCGCATCGGCAGCCCGGCGCGGATCATGTGGTCCTTAGCTTCACGTATGGTAAATTCGCCGAAATGAAAGATCGAGGCCGCCAACACCGCGGTCGCATGCCCCTCGCGGATGCCTTCCACCAGATGGTCGAGATTGCCGACGCCGCCGGAAGCAAT
>DATGHL010000035.1 GCA_035308025.1 Candidatus Binataceae bacterium | reverse complement strand
TTGGTCGATGCTACGTCCCGCACGCGCTAGCTCGACGATCCGGCGCCGGTATTCCGGCGCATATGGCGGATGGGTTCTTGGCATCGGGGAACTCCTTCTCTCTTCCTCCCCAACACCGTCTACGAAAGCGGGTCAAGTCCATCCCAACATGTATCCCAAGTGGACTCCGACCCTACCCAGCGTGGCGCCCGCAACGTTCACGATTGTCACCTGTTGAATCTGGCAGGTGTTTGATGAGCCGCGACCTGTGCGAGAACTCAGGGTAGTCGCGCGCTGAGGGACGATCTGTAATCCGTGAGTTGAATCAACATGGCCTTGCCGATAAAAGTTATACATGGCCAAAGTTGCGCTGATCACCGGAGTGACGGGCCAGGACGGCTCGTATCTTGCCGAATTTCTGCTGAACAAAGACTACGAAGTTCATGGCATAGTGCGCCGCACGTCGAGCTTCGCGACGGGTCGCATCGACCATCTGCGGCGCGGTTACGGCGCGGGCGCCGCTGGTCTGCAACTGCACTATGGCGATCTGGGCGACGCGACCGGCGTGCGGCGGATCATCGAGCAGACGCGGCCCGACGAAGTTTACAACCTTGCAGCGCAGTCGCACGTGCGGATTTCCTTCGATCAGCCGGAATATACGGCTGACGTGGTCGGGCTCGGCGCGTTGCGCATCCTGGAGGCGATTCGCGATCACAATGTCCGTCATGGACGGCGGGTGCGCTATTACCAGGCGGGATCGTCGGAGATGTTCGGCCGGGTGGTCGAGAATCCGCAGCGCGAGGCCACGCCGTTCTACCCGCGCAGCCCGTACGCCTGCGCGAAGTGTTATGCGCATTGGCAGACGATCAATTACCGCGAGTCCTACGGGCTGTTCGCCGCCAACGGCATCCTGTTCAACCACGAATCGCCGCGCCGCGGCGAGAATTTTGTCACGCGCAAAATCACGCGGAGCGCGACACGGATCAAGCTGGGCCTGCAGGAGAAGCTCGGCCTGGGCAACCTCGACGCGCGGCGCGACTGGGGCTTCGCCGGCGATTTCGTCGAGGCGATGTGGCTGATGCTGCAACAGGACGAGCCGAGCGACTACGTCGTGGCGACGGGCGAGAATCACTCGGTGCGCGAGTTCCTCGAACTGACCTTCGCACGGTTGGAACTTGACTGGCAGAAGTACGTCGAGTTCGACGAACGTCATTTGCGGCCCGCCGAGGTTGACGTGCTTATAGGCGACGCGAGCAAGGCCCGCCGGCTGCTCGGATGGGAGCCGCGCGTGCGCTTCGAGCAACTGGTCGCGCTGATGGTTGACGCGGATCTCGAACTGGCGGAGCGCGAAAAGCGCAGCCTCGGCCGCTGAAGAACTTTAAGCCCTATTGATAACTTCCCCGCTGGCAGCTTGTAAGAACCAAGGCGAAATCAACGAAGCCTTGTCCCCGATGGCAACAAGAACTTAAATCGTCTAAGAATGGTCGCGTCACGGCTCGCCAATCCTCCAACGAGCAAGGCATTTACCAAATACGTTAAGTCCAACATTTCGTTGAATAGAGTCTCCTCATTTGGCTGGACTTTAATACTGTACCTTTTGATAAAATCGAGCCCCGCGAGGAGCATTACTTGAATCTGACGGAAATATGACCATTTTTCATCGATAATTTCCGGGGCGGGAAACCGCTCATGTCGATGATTCCGATAGAATCCGTGCATGTCCTCGCGGTCGTCTTTTACTTTCTCCGATAGTTCTTTAAATTACCTGCGGCAACTCATTAGGGCTAGCATTCTTCACATCCGGCATTTCTCGTATCTCGTTCCACGCACCCACAAGAGTATGCATTTCTGTTTTTAAGTCGGCGGTCCGCTCCTCCACGGACCTTAGTGAGCTTCCATCAAGCTCGAAATATTTTCATGATGGTCCCTGCTCAACAATGAAAGCGATTCGCTTTGCCGGCATGAACGTCGTGGCCGGCTTCAGATTCTCGCCCTCCGCTCGAAACATCTCACCGATGCCGGGAAGAATGAACACGGAGTCTTCGATCGCGTGAAGTTTAAACATATTTGCGGTACGCCGGTTATCTTCTTTCCGAAAGTGCTCGTACATCAGCACTTCGGGCAGAGCGAAGAGCCATCCCTTTTCAGTAGAATATCTTAGGCTCGCGGCGTTATTACCGTCCAGAAAGCTCTTGTCGAGCACGACAAGGCTAGAGGATGAAGACCTTTTAATTCCGAATGGAAATGAGGCTGTCATCTGTCTGCACTGCAAAGGTACTGTGTACGGTGGGCGTTGGTTCGTCTTGCGTCAGATCTTGGAGGTTGGGAATTTAAATAAAAAGATCCGGGATTCTTCGCTGCGCTCAGAATGACACAAAGTAACGTGGCCTTACTAAAAGTACCAATGTCGTCTGAGGGAGTCCGCGGTGATCCGCGATTCTTCGCGCGGCAGCCACGCACGAGAATGACAAAAGTGTCGTGTTGGTTTGGCACCAACGCGCGGAGAGGTTCGCGAAAGGATTTCATTCCCTAAGCCGGGGGGCGGGGGCCGAAGATGGCGCGGCCGACGCGGACTATAGTGGCGCCCTCCGCGATCGCGATTTCGTAGTCGTCAGTCATGCCCATCGAAAGTTCGCTGAGCGCGAGGCCTGAAGAGGCAGCCAACTCGTCGCGCAACTCGCGCAGGCGCGCGAAATAACGGCGGGCGGCGGCGGGTTCGGCGGTCTGTGGCGGCACCGTCATCAGGCCCGCGACTTCGACCTGCGCGCGAACGGCGTCGAGCAATTCCTCGGCATCGGACGGCGCAATCCCACTCTTGGCCGTCTCGCCGCCAAGGTTGATTTCGATCAGCGTTTGGACCCGCGGCGCGGGCTGAAGTCGCGCGAGGGCTGCGGCCAAGCGAGAATTGTCGAGAGTCTGGATAACGTCGAAGGTTTGCACGGCGGCGCGGGCTTTGTTGGTTTGCAGATGGCCGAGCAGATGCCAGATGGCGCCGGGGAGGCGGCCCAATTCCGCGCGCTTGAAGGCGGCCTCCCGCACGTAGTTCTCGCCAAAGTCGCGTGCGCCCGCGGCATAGGCCGCCAGTATTGCAGCGGCGGGTTGGGTTTTAGTCGCAAGCACGAGCCGGCACGAATCGGGCGGACGCCCACTGCGCCGCAAGGACGCGGCGATCCGGCCGCGCACCTCGTCGAGGCGAGCCTGAATTTCGGGGTCAGCCAGCATCGAAGCCTTGGCGGCGCAGCGCGGCGAGCACCTCAAGAACAGGCAGACCCATCACAGTGTCACGCGCGCCCGCAACAGTCGCGATAAAGTCCGCGCCGCCGCTTTGGATTCCATAGCTGCCGGCCTTGTCCAAAGGCTCGCCGGTCGCGACATAGGCGTCGATCGCGGATGGCGCCAAGTGGTGGAAAGTGACGCGGGCAGTGACCGGCGCGCTTTCGAGCAGGCGGCCGGCGCGGGCGATCGCGAAGGCGGTCACAACGGTATGGGTGTTAGCGGAGAGCGCGAGCAGCATCCGGCGCGCGTCGGCAGCATCGAGGGGTTTGAGCAGGATTTCACCGTGCAGTTCGACAATCGTATCGGCGCCGAGGACCAACGCGTCGGTCCGGCGGCGCGAAACGTAGAGGGCCTTCTCGCACGCCATCCGGAGGGCATAGGCCTCAGCCGCTTCGTGGTCGACGCGGGTCTCGTCGATGCCGCTCTGTACGATCTCGAAGGCAACGTCGGCGGCCGCCAGCAGATCTTTCCGTCGAGGCGAGGCAGACGCGAGTATCAGCTTTGGCGAGGCCATATTCGAGGATGTACCAAAAGAGTATGAAGTTCCGCACTTTGCCGCAAATCGCTCGGATTCTTAGTTGTTCTCCAGCCACCTTTCATTCTCTTCATCGGTCTGAGCATCACTATTCCAATTGAAATTAAGTTATGCTAGCCATCCAGGCGACGTTCGGTTCTGGACGCCCAGAGAAGCAACAAACTTATAAAAGAGGAGGGTTTTCAATGCGCGTTAGATTAACTCTGGCCGTGGTCTCGGCAATGATGCTCACCTTTTTCACCGGGGCTCAGAATTCAGCAGATGCGGCCACGACGGCCAAATTCACATCGACTCTCTCGGGCTCGAGCGGTCAGCATCCCACTCGATATCGACGGTGATTCTTGCACTACCGTGGGTGGGGTAACGATGTGTTCCGACCTCTCCGACTACAGTAATGATGCAGGCACGACCACGGGTGGCCTCGTCAGTGGAGCATTTACCGAACCAGGGGTGACTGAGGTTATTGCAGTCGCAGGTAGCGGATGCCTGATCAATAACAGCATCCAGAGCTGCACGTTGGTAACGTCGACGAACGCCTGCGAATACGCCTTCGTAGGGGGGAGTTTCACCACTCGAGATTCCACGACCGGCGACCTGTTGTTTGGCTTCTTTAACCCCGGCGGTAGCGTGTGTGTCGATTTCAGTGCATTCCCGTTTAATTTCTCATTCATCGAGAGCGGCACGATAAGCGGGGGCACCGGCAAATCGGCGGAATAGGGGTACGTTTACGAATAAGGGGAGGGGGGCAAGAGTTGAGCAGCGATTTGCAAGGTCACGTCTTCCAGTGGTTCACCGCAACCACAACGGGGACGGAGACTCACCCGTAGTTCTGGGGGGGCGGAGCACCCCGCCCCGCTTGTTTTGAGGACGTCGCGCAGATTTCTAGCTAAAAGGTTAAGATGGTCGTTGCATCGTCGAGTTATGAAACCGAGTTGGCGCGCAAGAGGGATTGCGGTCGTGACGGTTGCCGTCGCGGCGTTGATAGCGGCTGGCCTCAGCGCGCAACTGACGGCGGACGACGCGAACCCGGCTAGAGCTCGAACGGCGCCGTTTCGTGACGGCTATCGCGCGTGGCAGCGGCGGGATTTCGCGGCGACGATCGCGGCGATGCGGCCGGCGGCGACACAGCTTCCGGCGCTGGCTGATTACGCCCTCTTTTACCTTGGCGCGGCGCAGGCCGCGAGCAACGACTGGGCCGCTGCGGCTGCGAGCTACCGTCATCTGGCCACGGCCTACCCAGAGAGCGTGCTGGCCGAGACGGCGGAGGTCGAATACGCGCGGATGGAGCTCAAAGTGGGGCAGCCGGCGGTGGCGCTCGCAGCGGCGCGGAGCGCGGCTGATCGCGCGGAGGCGCCGGCGAACGAGCAGGACGCGCGACTGCTTGTGGCTCAAGCGGCTCTGGCGCAGGGCGACTTTCAGACTGTTTACGACGCGGCGCAGCGCCTGCGCGCGAAATATCCGCGCGGCGTCAACGATAGCGCAGCGCGCGCGCTTGCATATGGCGTTCTGGCGCAACATCCGGGGGTCGAGGGCGCACCACCGCTGTCCTATAGTCGCGGGGAAGCCGGCCTGCTGATCCGCGAAGGCGAGTTCGCCGCAGCGCTGGCGCAGGTGACGTCGGCGCTCGCGTTGGGACCGTCGGCGGCGGAACGCATCGAGCTCTTCTGGATGCGCGCCGAAGCGACGCGCGGCGACGAAGATGCTGCGCGGGCGGCGCTGACGCGCTATCTCGCGATCGCGCCGGCGGGAGCTCACGCCGTCGCGGCGCTGAACCGGCTCGCCCATTCCTATTGGCGGAGCGACGATACCGCGCAGGCGCGGCTTTATTTTCAGCGTGTGGCAGCATTGGCGACCGGGAATGAAGCGGCGGAGGCGATGTACGAGATCGGACGCATCTACGAGGATGACGCCGAACTCGAAGCGGCGCGCCGCGAATATCTTCAGATCATCACGCGGTATGCGGCGAGCGAGGCCGCCGAGCTGGCGCGTTTTCGCGCGCCCTTCCTGCAGTATATGCAGGGCAATTATGCGGCGGCTGCGGCGGGCTTCGCGGCGGCGCGCAGGACGATGACAGCGCCGGCGGATCGCGACGGCGCTGCCTATTGGCTGGCCCGGTCGCTGGAACGTCGCGGGGAGGCGACCGGCGCCGAGCAGATTTACCGCGCGCTCGCCGTCAGCACCGCGAGCAACTACTATCCGAGCCTCGCGAGCCGCAAGGTCGGGCTCGAGCCGGTGAGCCTGGCGCTCGCGGGCGACGCTGACACGACGGCGCGGGCGATTCCGGAGTCGAGCGGGACCGCGCAATTCCATCTGACGCGGATCGCGGCGCTGCGCGAGGTGGGGCTGCGCGAACTCGAAGCGCCCGAATTGCGCGCGATCGCAGACATCAATAATCTGGTGCTGCGCCGCTTCCTCCTGGCGGAAATGCAAGAGGTCGGCGCGTGGTATGACGCGATTCAACTGGCGAACACGATGGCGGCCGATGGCGAGATCGCGAGCCTCACGGCCGAGCGGGTGCGCTATCCGCGTGGTTTCTGGGAGCTGATCAGCGGGGAAGCGGGCCGCGGTCAACTCGACCCGTGGCTGGTCGCCGCACTGATTCGGCAGGAGAGCCTCTACAACCCGCAGGCGCGTTCGAGCTCGGACGCGCGCGGACTGATGCAATTGTTGCCGTCAACTGCGGAGCACTGGGCGCCGGCCGCAGGCCTGAGTTCGGCGGCGCTGGACCTTTATGATCCGAATGTCAGCGTGCGGATCGGCACGACTTATCTCAAAGGCCTGTTCGAGATGTTCGATGGCGATCCGTTCAAGGCGGTCGCGGCGTACAACGGTGGCGAACATGCGGTGGCGGCGTGGAACAGAAAGTACCCCGGTGACGACGATCAGTGGGTGGAAAATATCGAGTACCGCGAAACTCGCGAATATGTGAAAAAGGTCATCGGCGGGCAGCGCGAGTACCGGTTGCTCTATGCGCCCGCCGCGGGCGCCGTTGGATTCCCGCCAAGGGCGTCCGCGCCTGGCTAAGCGCGGCTGGGCGCGCAGTTGCTTTAAGTCTTTGCCGATCGGAAGCTTGGGGAACCTGTACGGAGAAACCTGCGACAAGGAGGGCTTGAGTTGGGCAAGAATAAGGGTTGGATTTACGGGCTATTGACGCTGGGGGGAGGCTTTCTGGGCGGCGTCGTCGCGATGCAATTGGCGCCTGCGGTTGCCAGCGCCGCGCACGGCGTCCACACGATCAAGGCGGAACAGTTTGTTCTAACGGACAAAAGCGGGATGCAGCGGGCGGCGCTCGAAGTATCGAAGAGCGGGCTTGCGGATCTCGTGATGTACGATGAAGCCGGGCATGATCGGACGGAATTGCGCGTCGCCAAAGACGGCGTTTCGACGTTGGGCTTTTACGATGAAAGTGGAGCGCGTCGCGTACTAATCGGCGCCGCGCCGGGCGGCCGCGACGGCGTCACGGTCTATGGCGGCAACGGCAAGCTGCTCGCGGGCCTGACGGTGGGCGACAACAACGAGGCGAGCCTCACGCTATACGACTCCAATACTGGGCTGGCGCGCGCCGGTCTCGGAGTGGATGTCACGGGCAGGCCGGCGCTCGCTTTGTTTGATAAAGAAGGGCACGACCGGGCTGAACTTCACGTCGGCGCCAAGGGCAAGCCGGGATTGGCTCTGGCGGATGAGAACGGCAAGTCGATCGCGGGTCTGCCGGCAACCGAAGCTCAGGCGCGGCAGTAGGAGTAAAGCGGTAGTGGGATTGAATCTGTGCAATGGGAGGAGTTGCGGCGCTGATAACGCCGCAGCTCGCTTTGGACTCGCAGAAAACTGGGGGAGAAGCGTAATGAATTCGCTGGCAAAAAAGGCCATCACACTGTTGGTTGCGGCGGTGATGGTGATCGGGATATTCGGCTGCTCGGGGCAGCCTTTGAGCACGCGCGAGAAGGGCACGGGTATCGGCGCCCTGGTCGGCGCGGGCACGGGCGCGATTATCGGCGCGGCGGTCGGCGCACCGGCGGCGGGAGCGGCGATCGGCGGCGCGATCGGCGGCGTGGGCGGTTTCGCCGTCGGCAATTATATGCAGAATCAGGATAACGCGCAGACGCAGACGCAATCGCAGATCCAGTCGCAGCAGAGCGAGATCGAAAATCAGCGCCGCCAGATTCAACAGCTACAGAGCCAGGGAGAAACCGAGTAGGCGGGGGTCCGCGGCGGACGCTTCGACGGCAGCGCGAACCCGCCGCTTTGACTGCTACTGCCGGGCTAAAGTGTCGCTAAAGACCGCGGCGCTGTGGCTTCATGTGCTGGCGGGCGCGGGCTGGATTGGAATTTGCGGCAGCTTCGTCTTGGCGTCGCTCGCGCTGGCTGGTGCGGCTACGGAGTTGCGGGAGTTCGCCGTCCGCACACTTCCGCTACTTAACCGACTCGCCGTCGGATGCGCATGTATCGTTCCGATTACAGGCATAATCAACCTGGCTTTTGCGGCACGCGCGCACAGCTACTCGCTGCCGCGACAGTTCGTGATCATCGTCACCGCGAAACTGCTGATTTTCTCTGTGATGGCGTGGGCGCTGGCGATCGTGATCGGCCGCGGCAAGCTGATCGGGTTGAACGACGACGCGAACGCCGAGCCTCCCTTCGTAATGCGCGAGCTGGCGCCTTGGTACGGATCCATCGTGATTCTGGGCGCGACGGCGCTGGTGCTGGGCTTGTGGCTCACGGGAATCTGATCGCTTACGTAAAAGAGGAATAGCAATCGGCGATGCAGAAGCCTGAGAAAATCACGGTCGGCGAATTCACTATCGCCTTTCTCTCCGATGGTATCTGGCGCAACGACGGCGGCTGCATGTTCGGGGTGGTGCCGCGCGAGTTGTGGCAGCGGGAGCATCCGGCCGACGAACAGAACCGTATCCGCCTCAATCTTACTTGTCCGCTGATCATGCGCGGCGGCGAAGCGATCCTGGTGGATACGGGCATCGGCAATCGGCTGGGCGCGGTGGAGCGGCGCATCTTCGCTCATGGAGAGGGCTGGCTGATCGATGGGTTGAGGATGCTCGGGATGGAGCCGGGCGATATCACGCACGTGCTGCTGTCTCATCTGCACTTCGATCATTGCGGCGGGATTGTGCGGCGGCGCGCGGCGGGCGGGTTTGAACCGGCTTTCCCGCGCGCGCGGATCTTTGTGCAGCAGGGTGAAATCGAAATCGCGCAGCGGACGCGCAACGAGCGGCTGCGCGCGGCCTATCGGCACGTCGCTGAGTGCCTCGCGCCGGTAGCGGGTTTGCTCGAAGGCGTGACCGGCGACGTCGAACTGACGCCCGGGGTGGTCGCGACGGTAACCGGCGGCCATACGAGCGATCATCAGATTGCCGTCGTGCGCTCGCAGGGGGAGGCTTTCGCGCATCTGGCGGATATCGCGCCGACGCGATCGCATATGCGCGGACCGTGGAATCAGGCGTTCGATCTAGACGCGTTGCGCACGATGGAGCAGAAGGCGTTCTATCTTGCGCGCGCCGTCGCAGAACGCTGGTGGGTATCGTTCGCGCACGATGAGCGCGTGTTCGCGGCGCGGGTCGAAAATGATCGCGGCCGGCTGGTAGTCGGAGAAAGCCTGGCGGTGAGCGAGGTTTTCGACGGAGGCTGAATTATGGGGTCTGAGATAGCGTCGAAATAATGAGGGCGGCGCGACAGCGACAAGCAAAGACCAGTCGCCAAATATGTGGATAACGCGGCCTCGGTGAAAAAGTTTGTCTTGCGTCATTTAATCAGCCGTACTTATACTCGACCAGAGGATGCGCTTGAGAACAGCACGTCCAACAATTTTCCTCTGCTGCGCCTGCCTGGCGTTCACTTAAACGGTGAATGGCTTTTGGTAATTCAGTCGCTTAACCAAGGAGTCAGCTGATGGCCGAGACCCTTACCTTCGAGCAGGTAATCCAGCGCGATCGCGCCGAGCGCGAGTCGAAGCAATGGAGCGGAACTCTGCTCGATTATCTTGAAGTCGTGAAATCGGATCCGACCGTCACCAAGATGTCGCACGCGCGCATCTACGACATGTTGATGACGACGGGGACGCGCAATATCCACGAGACCGACGATCCGCGCACCAAGCGGTTGTACAAAGACGAGCCGATCAAAGTTTACAATTTCTTTGCGGACGAGTTTTTCGGGATCGAGCGCACGCTCGCGCAGATCGTCCGCTATTTCCATTCCGCCTCACTCAAGGGTGAGGAGAGCCGGCAGGTGCTCTACCTGATGGGTCCGGTGGGCTCGGGCAAGAGCTCGCTGGTCGAGCGAGTGCATCGCGGGCTGGAAGAAGCGGCGCCGGTCTACGCGATCGTGGGCTGTCCTATGCATGAAGAGCCGCTGCATCTGATCCCGCGCCATCTGCGGCGCGAGTTCGAGAAGATGCTCGGGGTGAATATCGAAGGCGATCTGTGTCCGGTGTGCCGCTACCGGCTGAAGGAGGAATTCCAGCTACGCTACGAGGAGTTTCCGATTGAGACGCGGAATTTCTCGAAGCGCAACCGGGTCGGCGTCGGCGTGGTGCCGCCGGTGGATCCGAACAATCAGGTCACCTCGGTGCTGATCGGCTCGGAGGACATCTCGAAGCTGGATCGCTACTCGGAGGGCGATCCGCGGGTGCTCGAGTTGAACGGCGCGCTGAACGTCGGCAATCGCGGGATGGTCGAGTTCATCGAGGTGTTCAAGAACGAGACTGAGTATCTGCACGCGATGATCACGGCGACGCAGGAGAAGGTGATTCCAGCGCCGGGCCGTCACGGCATGGTTTATGTCGATACCTGCATCATCGCGCACTCGAACGAGGCCGAGTGGCAGAAGTTCAAGGCCGACCATACCAACGAAGCGATCCTCGACCGCATCGTGGTCGTCAAGGTGCCGTACAATCTGCGGCTGTCGGAAGAAGTAAAGATCTATCAGAAGATTATCCGCAACTCGGATTTCCGCGCGCACGTCGCGCCGCATACGCTCGAGCTGGCCTCGATGTTTGCGATCCTGTCGCGGCTCGAGCCGACCTCGAAGTGCGATCTGATGACCAAGCTGCGGCTTTACAATGGCGAGGAAGTGGTCGAGAAGGGGCGCACCAAGAAGATCGACGTGCAGGAACTGAAAGAGGACACCAAGCGCGAAGGCATGAACGGCATTTCGACGCGCTTCATCATGAAGGGGCTCGACAACGCGCTGTCCGACAACGTCACCGGCAACTGCATAAATCCGATCAATGTGCGCGAATCGCTGATCTCGATGGTCAAGGAAGCGGACCTCGCCGACGACATGCGCAAGCAGTACCTGGAGTTCCTGCAGGACACGCTGCACAAGGAATATCTGGATCTGCTCGAAAAGGAGATCACGCAGGCGTTTGTTTTCTCGTACCAGGAGCAGGCCGAAGCGCTCTTCCAGAACTACCTCGATCATGCCGAGGCCTTCGTCAACAAGACCAAGGTGCGCGATCGCAATACCAAAGAAGAGCTCGTGCCGGATGAGGGCTTCCTCAAGTCGATCGAAGAGCAGATAGCGATCATCGGCTCGGCGGCGGACGGCTTCCGGCAGGAGGTCATCGCGTATTTGTGGGCGTCCTCGCGGCGCGGCGAGAAGGTCAGCTATCGGAGTTACGAGCCGCTCAAAGAGGCGATCGAAAAGAAGCTGATGACCTCGGTGCGCGACATGTCGCGGATCATCACGAAGGCGCGCACGCGCGATGAAGAGCAGAGCGACAAGTACAACTCGATGGTCAAGAACCTGCTCGAGCACGGCTATTGCGAATCGTGCGTCGATGTCGTGCTGAAATACGCCGCGAACAATCTGTGGAAGGATTAGCCATTCGGTAAAGCGTCCAAGGGGCCCCGCCCGGCATTCCAGTTCGGAGTAGCCGCGCGGGGCTTTTTTGCGCGGACGCGGGGTGCAACGCACGTCGTTTCACTGGGTCGGACAGAGTATAATGTTGACTGGTGGTAGCGGGGACGAAGTATGAGCGACACGATTTTTCGCGAGTATCGTCCGTCGGAAGCTGAGCGGTCGGACCGTTCTGCGGGCGACCGCTTGCGTCATCGCGAAAAGGTTCGCGAATCGATTCGCGAGAATATCGCGGATATCATCGCCGAAGAATCGATCATCGGCAAAAACAAGGACAAGGTAATCAAGGTTCCGCTGCGCGGGATCAAGGAATACCGCTTCGTCTACGGCGACAATGCGCCGGGCGTCGGCACCGGGGACGGCAATGCGCAGCCGGGGCAGGTCGTCGGCAAGACCGGCGAGGGTCAGGGCAAAGGCGAGGGCAAGGCCGGGGATCAGCCGGGAGTCGATTATTACGAGACCGACGTTTCGCTCGAAGAGCTGATCGAGATTATGTTCGAGGATCTGGAGTTGCCGAACCTCGAGCGGCGGGCGCTGCGCGAAATTCCATCGGACCAATCGAGCAAGCGTAAGGGCTATCGCCACGTCGGCATCCGGGTGCGGCTGGACAAGCGACGCACGGCGCGCCAGCGCGTGACGCGGATTATGGCGACGCGCCGGAGCCGGGAACTGCAGGCCGCCGAGGACGCCGCCAACGGCGTAGTCGACGAGCAAACCGAGGAGCAGGCGCAACGTTTCCCCTTTCATCAGGACGATCTCCGCTACAAGCATCTCGAGATCGACACGCGCGAGGATTCCAACGCGGTGGTGATGTGCGTGATGGATACCTCGGGCTCGATGGATACGATGAAGAAGTATCTGGCGCGCAGCTTCTTCTTCATGCTGTACCAGTTTATCGCGACGCGCTATCGCAACGTCGAGATCGTGTTTATCGGCCATCATACCGAGGCCAGCGAAGTGACCGAGGAGGAGTTCTTCCACAAGGGCGAGGCCGGCGGCACGTTTATCTCGTCGGGCTATCAGAAAGCGCTGGATATAATCGCCGAGCGGTATCATCCGTCGTTGTGGAATATCTACGCGTTCCATTGTTCGGACGGCGACAATTTCGATTCGGATAATCCGGCGGCGCTGCGCACGGCGAAGGAGCTGACCGAGGTCTGCAATCTGTTCGGTTATGGCGAGATCAAGCCGCTCGGTTCGCGCTACTACGAATCCTCGATGCTGAATGTTTTCCGCCGGCTCGAAGCTGCGAATTTCCAGGCGGTGCTGATCGAGCGCAAGGAAGACATCTGGCCGTCGTTCAAGGCTTTTCTGTCAAAAGATCGCATCAAAGAATAATTCGCATCAAAGAAATAAATGGCGAACTACGAAATCCGCGAATTGGCCGAGTGGGACAAGCGGGTCCAGGATAAGGCCGCCGAATTCGGCCTGACCTGGTATCCGCAGGAGTTCGAGATCTGCGACCACAACGGGATGCTCGGGTACATGGCGTACTCCGGGATGCCGTCGCATTATCCGCATTGGTCGTACGGCAAGTCGTACGAAAAGCTGAAGACGCTTTACGATTACGGGGTGAGCGGGCTGCCGTACGAGATGGTGATCAACTCGAACCCGGCGATCGCCTACCTGATGCGCGACAACACGTTGTTGCTGCAGATTCTCACGATCGCGCACGTCTATGGCCACAATGATTTTTTCAAGAATAATTTCACCTACAAGTCGACGCGCGCGGAACTGACGATCGAAACTTTCAAAGCGCACGCGCTGCGCGTGCGGCGCTACGCCGAAGACCCCTCGATCGGGGTGGACAAGGTCGAGCACATCCTGGACGCCGCGCACGCATTGGCGCTGCAGTGCCGGCGCAACCTGGCGATCAAGAAGCTCAACCGCGAAGAACAGGTCGAACGCGCGCTGGAACAGGCGCAGCCGCGGGTCGATCCGTTTCATCGCGTGCATGCGCGGCCGCCGTTCAAGGAGGCGGAAACGCGCCGGACGCCGCTGGAACCGGACGAGGACCTGCTGCTCTTCATCCGCGATCACAATCCGTTTCTGGCCGGGTGGGAAAAAGATCTACTGACCATCGTGGACGAGGAGACGAAATATTTCCTGCCCATGATGGAAACCAAGATCATGAACGAGGGCTGGGCGAGCTACTGGCACAAGCAGATTGTCGAGTCGCTCGCGCTCGAGCAGGGGCTGCATCTGGAATTTATAGTGCGGCACAACCAGGTTCTGCGGCCGATTCCGGGGCAGATCAATCCGTACCATCTGGGCTTCAAGATCTGGGAAGACCTGTACCGGCGCCATACCACGCCGACTGCGGAAGAAATCAAAAAGTACGGCGCGCCGGTCAAAAACGGCAAAGAGAAGATTTTCGAAGCGCGCGAGGTTGAGCGCGACAGCTCCTTTTTGCGGCGCTATTTGACCGAAGAGTTGATGCGCGAGATGGACATGTTCGAGTACGAAGCGCGCGGCGACGAGTTGGTGATCGACAAGGTCTCGGACACGGAGGGCTGGAAGCAGGTCAAGGAGACGATGATCAAGAACGTCGGCGCGGGCTCGATTCCGGTGATCAAGGTCGAGGACGCCGACTTCGGCCAGAACCGCACGCTCTACCTGAAGCATTATCACGACGGCCGCGATCTGCAGCTCGAATATGCGGAGAAGACCATGGCCTTCGTGCAGCGCTTGTGGGGGCACGAATGCGTGCTCGAGACGACGCTGCAGGGCAAGCGTTCGCTGCTCTGTTTCAACGAGCGCGGCTTCTCGATGCGCGCGCTCAAGTAGCTCGTTCCTTCGTTTTCCCCTTTTTATGGTTGCACGACCCGCGTGGGTCTGACGAAATAGCGCAATAGGCGTTCGATGCGAGCCATGCTGGGCGGCTTTCGCTGAGCGCACTTTTCGATGATCACTCCAAAAGTGCAAATCCGGCGGCTGCGGCGGAGTTCGCCGGCGGCGCCGCGTTATCAAAGTGAGCAGGCGGCCGGATTCGATCTGGCCGCCGATCTCGACGAGCCGCTGACGCTCGGGCCGGGCGAGCGCGCCGCGGCGCCCACCGGGATCGCGATCGCGATACCCGCGGGCTTCGAGGGACAGGTGCGGGCGCGCAGCGGCCGCGCGCTCGCGGAAGGGCTCGCGCTGGTCAACGCCCCCGGCACGATCGACGCTGACTATCGCGGCGAAATCAAAGTTATCCTGATCAACCTCGGCGAGGCGCCGATCGTGATCAAGCCGGGCGAGCGGATCGCGCAATTGATTATCGCGCCGGTGGCGCGGGCGGAATTAATCGAAGTCGACGAACTGGAAGTTTCTCCGCGGGGGAGCGGCGGTTTCGGTCAAACCGGCAGGTAATCGCCGGGCGGTGAGGGGCCGGACGGTGAGGCTTTTGCTAAACTGGCGCGCATGAGTCGGGCTCCGCAAAACCATTACAGCGAAGAAGAGGCCGCGCTGCTGGCGGTCGGACCGAGCGATGGGCGTTATCGCGCGCGGACTCGCGCGCTTTCCGACTACTTCAGCGAGTATGCGCTGATTCGCTATCGCTTGCGCGTCGAGATCGAGTGGCTGATCGCGCTGGCCGCAAACCCGGCGATCGACGCGATGCCGGCGCTGGGGGCGGAGGCGCAGAAGCAACTGCGCGCACTCGCCGCCGAGTTCACAGTAGCGGATGCGCGGCGGGTCAAGGCGCTCGAAGCGGAGACCAATCACGACGTCAAGGCGCTGGAATATTTCCTCAAGGAAAAGCTCGCCGCAGGCGGTCCGCAGATCCCGCGCGAGATGATTCATTTCGCCTGCACCTCTGAAGACATCAGCAATCTCGCCTGGGCGTTGATGCTCAAGGAGTTCAACGAGGCCCATCTGATTCCTACGCTCGCGCGGATTGTCGAACGACTGAGCGAGATGGCGCGGGGCTATCAGGACGCCGCGATGATCGCGCGGACGCACGGGCAGGAGGCGTCGCCGACCACGCTCGGCAAGGAGTTCGCGATCTGCGCCTTTCGGGTCGAACGGCAGCTCACGCAGTTGCACCGGCAGGAATACCTGGGCAAGGCGAATGGCGCCGTCGGCAACTACAATGCGCATCGCTTCGCCTATCCGGCGGTGGACTGGATCGCGCATTCGCGTAACTTCGTCGAGGGTCTGGGGCTCACCTGGAATCCGCTGACGACGCAGATCGAGAGTCACGATTTTCTCGCCGAACTGTTCCACATCCTGATGAGGGTGGACACGATCTTGATCGGCTTCGCGCGCGACGTCTGGGGCTACGTGGCGCTGGGCTATTTCACGCAGCGGATCGCGGCGGGGGAAGTCGGCTCGTCGGTGATGCCGCATAAGGTGAATCCGATCGACTTCGAGAATTGCGAGGGCAATCTCGGCGTCGCCAACGCCCTGCTCGATCATCTGGCGGGGAAACTGCCGATCGCGCGCTGGCAGCGGGATTTGAGCGACAGTACGGCGATGCGCGCGATCGGAAACGCGTTCGGCCATATCGTGATCGGGTTGAACTCGCTGGAGCGCGGGCTGCAGAAACTCGAGCTGAACCCGGCGCGGCTGGCGGCAGACTTCGACGAGAACAAGTCCTGGGAGATCGTGGCCGAAGCGATCCAGACCATGATGCGCCGCTACAATCTCGAGCAGCCGTATGAGCGGCTGAAGGAGTTGACGCGCGGGCGCGCGGTGAATCGCGAGACGCTGGCGAAGTTCGTCGCGGGGCTGCCGCTCGACGCGGAGGCGCGCGCCGCCTTCGCCGGGCTCGAACCGCGCAATTACCTGGGCTTCGCAAAGGAACTGGTGGCTCGCTTTACGCCGCGTCCGGGTAAGTGAGCGATGCGGCTAGCGCCGCTAGCGCGGCGCTACGCCGGTTTCCAGCCCCACAGCGTCGGCGCGGCTTGTGAATAAACCGCCCGGATGTGGATTTCTGTAGCGCTCGGCAGGAGCGCGAAGTTTGGCCGGGGGGTCGCGGGCAAGTAAGATAAGGCATCTGAACCATCCGCTGCGAGGTTGCCCGTGGAAGATGCTCCGCAAAAACTCGAAATGTTTTACGAGGGCAAGGCCAAGAAGCTCTATGCGACCGGCGACCCGGACCTCGTTATCGCGTATTTCAAGGACGACGCGACCGCCTTCAACGCCAAGAAGCGCGGGACAATCGAGGACAAGGGCGTAGTCAACAACCGGATGTCGGAGTTGTTCTTCGGGTTGCTTGAGCGCAACGGCGTGAAGACCCATTTCGTGCGCAGGCTGAACGAGCGCGAGATGTTGTGCAAGCGGTTGCAAATCGTGCCGGTGGAAACCGTGGTGCGCAATATCGTGGCGGGATCGATGGCGAAACGGTTGGGCCGTGAAGAGGGCGAAGACCTCAAGTTCCCGATCGTGGAGTACTACTACAAGTCCGATCCGCTCGATGACCCCTTAATCTATCCCGAACATGCGATTTTGTTCGGATGGGCGACCGTCGACGAACTCAAGACCATTCACGACCTCGCGCTCAAGGTCAACGACATATTGCGGCGCTTTCTTGACGAGCGCGGAATCATCCTGGTGGATTTCAAGCTCGAATTCGGACGCCATAAGGGTGAGATTATCCTCGGCGACGAGATCTGTCCCGATACCTGCCGCTTCTGGGACAAGGCTACCCGCAAGAAACTCGACAAGGACCGTTTTCGCCGCGACCTTGGCGATGTCGAGGCCGCCTATCACGAGATGCTGCGGCGGGTGGAGGGCTGAGTGCGGGTGCGCATCTATGTCACGCCGCGTGCGGGAGTCCTCGACCCGCAGGGGCGCGCGGTCGAGAGTTCACTCAAGAGCCTCGGCTTTGCGGGCGTGAACGGGGTGCAGGTCGGGCGCTACATCGTGCTCGAAGTCGACGCGCCGACGCATGCGGCGGCCGGGGAAGCGGTCAAGCGGATGTGCGAGCAGTTGCTGGCCAACCCGGTGATTGAAGATTATCGCTTCGAGGTCGACGGCTGATGAAGTGGGGCGTCGTACGGTTCGCCGGATCGCTCGATGATAACGACGCGGTTTACGCGCTGCGGGAGGTGCTGGGTCAGGACGCGGCGTTGTTGTGGCATAAGGACGAACGCCTGGACGGCGTAGGATGCGTGGTGCTGCCTGGAGGTTTCAGCTACGGCGATTACCTGCGTTGCGGCGCGATCGCGCGATTCTCACCGATCATGAAGAGCGTCGCGCGCTTCGCCGCCGACGGCGGCCTCGTGATCGGGATTTGCAACGGCTTCCAGATTCTGTGCGAGGCGCATCTGCTGCCGGGCGCGTTGACGCGCAATCGATCGCTCTCGTTCATCTGCGAACGCGTGGCGGTGCGGGTGGACAACGCGGATACGCCCTTCACCTCGGCGGCGCGCGCGGGCGAAGTCCTGCGGCTTCCGATCAAACATGGCGAGGGCTGCTACGTCGCGCCCGAGGATGAGTTGCGGCAGATGGAGGAGCGCGGACAGGTGTTGCTCCGCTACGTCGATGCGGACGGGGTCGAGCGCGACGAGGCCAATCCGAACGGATCGATGCATGGAATCGCCGGTGTCGCCAACGAGCACTTCAACGTCTTCGGCCTGATGCCGCATCCGGAGCACGCGGTCGAGAAGATGCTGGGTGGCGACGACGGGCTCAAGATATTCCGTTCGATAATCGAGAGCGCGCGATGAGCGAGCGGCCGGCGGCGCTTGCGGGCGAGCCTGCGGTTGACGCCGCGCTGGCGCGCGCCCACGGTCTGAGCGACGACGAGTACACCGCGATCGTGAAGTTGATCGGGCGCACGCCGACGTTCACGGAACTCGGCGTGTTCTCGGTGATGTGGTCGGAGCATTGCTCGTACAAGTCGTCGCGCCGCCATCTCAAGCTCCTGCCGATGCACGGGCCGCGGGTGGTTGGTGGGCCGGGCGAGAACGCGGGCGCGATCGATGTGGGCGACGGCTGGGTCGCGGTGTTCAAGATCGAAAGCCACAACCATCCTTCGTTCGTCGAACCGCACCAGGGGGCGGCGACCGGCGTGGGCGGGATTCTGCGCGACATTTTTACGATGGGGGCGCGGCCGATCGCGAGCATGGACTCGCTCAAGTTCGGATCGTTCGAGCATCCGCGCACGCGCTATCTGCTGAGCGGCGTGGTGGACGGAATCGGCGGCTACGGCAATTGCGTGGGCGTGCCGACGGTGGCCGGCGAAGTGATGTTCGACGAAGGTTACAACGGGAATATCCTGGTCAACGCGTTCTGTATCGGACTCGCGCGCAAGGACGAATTGCAGAGCGCATGCGCGCGCGGCGTCGGCAACCCGGTTTTGTACGTCGGATCGGCGACGGGGCGCGACGGGATTCATGGCGCCAGCCTGCTGGCGTCGGCGGAATTCGATGCGGAGAGCGCATCGAAGCGTCCGACCGTA
>DATGHL010000034.1 GCA_035308025.1 Candidatus Binataceae bacterium | reverse complement strand
GTCGGCCTCGCGCAGCTCGGAGCTGAAGGAGGCCTTCGTGCGCGAGGAGGACATCGTGCTGACGCGCAAGGTCTCGAACAGCGGGCGCATCACGCGGATCTTCGCCAAGGCGCCGTTTACGATCGGCGCGCCCTATATCGGGATCGCGGTGGCGGCGCGCAATTTCACGGTCGAGATGATGCGCGATCGGCCGCGCTATCCGCTACCTCATCCGATGAGCCATCTGCCGGCGGTCTACAACAAGGTCGGCGAGATGGATCTGCTGATCGAGACCGCCCGCGCGATGATGTGGAAGGCTGCGGCCGAGCTCGAGACCGATGACGGCGCCACGTGGTCGCGCAAGGCGGTCGCCGCACGGATGGTCGCGATCGAGAATTCGGTGCGCGTGGTGGATCTCGCGCAGCGCGCGGTCGGCGGCGCCTCATACTTCCGCAAGCTGCCGCTCGAACGCCATCTGCGCGACGTGCGCGCGGGACTGTTCCATCCGTTCGATAGCGACGAATCGCTGGAATTTCTCGGCAAGAGCGCGTTCGGTATTCCGATGAACGATCTCAGCGCGTTCGGCGGCGACGAACCCTCGGAGAGCGAGTCTTGAGACGCGCGCGGTTTCATGTGAAACATCGCGCGCGCCCACGCGGGTTGATCATCGAGCGGGAGCGTGTCGAGGAGTGAGCGACGACGGTGCGAAAGCGAAGTGCAACTGCGTCACCTTCTGTCAATTGTCTTCAGCGAACCACGCGGGGACAGGGACACACTGATCACCCGTTTCGAGCACCCAAGCGCCGTTTTCGTTACGAAAGCCGCTACCCTGAAATAAGCTGGCGGCAGGACTGTTCCGATCCGAAGGCAGAAAAAGTCCGACGTAACGCTGCGCCGGCTCGCGGTCGATGACTTTGCGTATCAGCGCTTGTTCCAGACCAAATCCCATTGCCCGACAGCTCATGATCACCGAATCAAAAATCACTTCATGCTCCGCGGCGCGCTCGACGACCGCGACCGCGACGACGCCGAGACTCCCGAAGCGGTCCCGCAGGCTGGCCACATAGATCCTGTGGCAATTCGAGGAGAATAAATTTTGGAGATCCGCGGCGGAACGCCGCTTGGTCGTTGTATTAAACTGATTCGTACGCTGGGTGAGTTCTAGAAGACGGTTCATGTCCGACGGCTTGGCAACCCTGAAACCGAGCCGCAAATCGAGCGAGCGCATCATTGCGAGGTAGTCGTGGGTGGTGTCGAGCGAGCGGCGGCGCGCGGCGGCTTCGCGATAGAGCTCGGTGCGTCGACGGGCCTCGTCCGTTTGCCTAGTCGAAGGGAAGCGCAGCCATAGCTCGAGCGCCTGCCACGTTTCCGGCATCGCGGGATCCAGCGCGCGGACACCGGGAATCTGCTCGGTCACGAGGGCTCTTTCGACAGGATTGTCGTCCAGTAGCACGAAGGCGTCCGGCGCCAGATCAAGTTCCGCTATGGTTTGGGACGCCCCTTCAGGCTTTGGTTGCCAACCGATCTTCTGCAGCACGAAGTCTTCCGGCTGCAGCTCCATCTCCGCCCATCGGATGTTGGCCGGGTCATTTTTGCTCAGGGCTACGAGAAGGACCCCGGATTCCTTGAGCCGCTTGAGCAGCTTCTGACCTTGACGGTCGTGAGAGACCGGCCCCTCCGCCATGACTCCTGACCAGAGGGTGTTGTCGAAATCGACCAGGAGAACCTTCGCCTTTCCGAAGATTCTGTAGGCTTCGATTATCCGCCAATAATGCTTCGCGAGCACATTGCCAAACTGAGAGGGGTGAAAGACCGCCGGCGGCACGTCACGCGGATCGAAGACCGGACGGGCGCACGCGCGGCGGCCACCGGCGGCGTCGACCAATCCGACTTCGTCGACCAGCACCACGTTCTCCCGGGTCTCGGCGAGGCTCCTCACGTTTGCTGCAATAAGGTCGATTGCCTTGCGCTGCGATCGCGAAAGCGGCGCTAGAAACGGCAGCCGAAGGCGCACCCTATCAAGCGGGAAGCCACAAGCATTGTGAAGTAGAATTGACGCGTCAGTTGCCGCCCGGATCGCATCGACGGCATCTCCTAACAAATCGACCATGCCGGTAACGCGCGCCTCAAGTTCCACGGCCGACAGGTTGGCGGCATCGCGTAACAGCGCTTTGTAGGGCGGAATTCCATCGAAGCTGAATAATGATATCGCGATTAAGTCCGGGCGCGATCGTCCGATCGACGCGAGCGCGTCATCGACCGAAAAAGCTGATTGTCCGGCATTGAAAAAGACTTGTTCGATCTCCAGGTCGACGTTCTTTTCGAGAGCTTGATGTTGAAGAAAAGCCCGCGTCTCGACGAAGACACAATCGCCCAAGAGCAGCAGTTGGATTCTGTTCTTGCCCGGAGCCCGTGTCAGGTCGGAATGAAGCTCTTCGAGGAGTGGGGTCACCGCCTCTGGCGTTAATTTGTTTGAGGCGCACAACTGAGCCCAGGCAGGAATTTCGACGGCAAGGCGCCGCGCAAGCAGAGCAGCGCGAGCGGCTCCGTCGAGACCCGGCGGCAGGTAGCGCGTGCGCTCGTCAATATAGACTGCGCGGTGGGTTGTAGAACCGCGCAGCGCGCCGACCACAAGGCGCGCGAGCGGAGTTAAATAGCGCGTGCGCGAGAAGTCTTCATCGCCCGCTTCAGTAGAGTTCCCGGTAGGGCCATCTTCGCCTAGACTGAGCCACAGGTCGACGAGTCGTGAGACGCCCCCCTCGATGGAATCAGCAAGGTTGTGCGTTGCCGGTTTGCTCATGAAAATTCCCGTCAGCAACTTCCCCGACCGCCAACCAAATTAACGAGGACATCTCCGCGTTGAGCGTTGTTGATTCTTAAGCTCATCATGCCGCAACTTCGAGCGAGTTCTTGGCGACCAAGGCGAGGAACTTCCGAAAGGTCCCTGGAGAGTGTTTTCAGGCCCCGTTGCCACTGGCAAATATGACCAGGCAATCACATGATATACTGGGCAAAGACGTCCTGCCGCGCTCTTCTGAGCGCCAAAATCACGGATTCGTTTGGCTTCAGACTAACGGTATTTATTATACCTAAATATTATAAATCAAGATATTTTGTTCGGGACCGTGCCTTGAATGGCTAACTGTCGCGGGTGCAAGGGCAAGCATCTGGAGTGGAGTTCCTCGGCCAACTGCTTTAAAGCATTGTAATGAGGGTCTCGGCGTTTTCGGGGGCGAGCAGCCAGGTGGAAGTTCAGAAACGCGAGCAAAGTTTCTGCGAAACATTTTCAGCGAGGCGGGGCAATGAGTGAACGATCGCGCTCGGCCGCAGTGCGCGAGCGGCTCAGCCATCCGATAATCGACTCGGACGGGCACGTTGCCGAGTTCGAGCCGGCGCTGTTCGACTATCTCAAAGACGTCGCCGGGAGCGCGATGGTCGAGCGGTTTAAGCGGTTGCCGGACAGTCCGATGAGCTTTCGCTGGAGCCGGCTGACGCCTGAGGAGCGGCGGCGCGAGCGCGTGCCGCGTCCCCATTGGTGGGTCCATCCGACGCGCAACACGCTGGATCGCGCGACCAGCTCGCTACCCAGGCTGCTCTACGAGCGGCTCGACGAATTAGGACTCGACTATACGATGATCTATCCGAGTATCGGGCTGTTCGCGCTCCATCTGGGCGACGACGAACTGCGCGGCGCGCTCTGCCGAGCCTACAATAAGTTACATAGCCATCTCTACAAGGCGTATCAGGATCGGGTGACGCCCGTTGGGGTGATTCCGATGCACTCGCCAGCCGAGGCGATCGCGGAGTTGGAGTACGCGGTCGGCACGCTGGGGCTAAAGGCGATCGTGATGGCGGGGTGGGTGCGGCGGCCACTGGCCGCGGCGGCGAATTGGCCGCCCGAGGCGGCGCGTCACGCCTGGTGGCTGGATACGCTCGCGCTGGATGGCGCACATGATTACGATCCGGTCTGGCGCAAGTGCCTTGAACTAAAAGTGGCGCCGGCGTTCCACTCGCTCGGGGCGGGAATCGGCTTTCGCAATTCGATCTCGAACTTCATGTACAACCATATCGGCCATTTCGCCGCGTCCTCCGAAGCGATTTGCAAAGCGATCTTCTTCGGGGGCGTCACGCATCGTTTTCCGGACTTGCGTTTTTCTTTCCTCGAAGGCGGCGCCGGCTGGGCATGCAGTATGTATAACGACCTGATCGGCCATTGGGAAAAACACAACATTGAGACGATCAGAAATTTCGATCCCGCTAATCTTGATCGCGAGTTGCTCGGTAAGCTCTTCCGCGAGTATGGGGACGACTATGGTGCGGGGCTGGTCGCGCGGCTTGGGCAGGACGAGTCGCAACTGGGATGGGGTTCACCGCAAGCGCCCGAGAACCTTGATGAGTGGGCGCGCTGCGGAGTCGCATCGAAGGAAGACATCCGCCAGCGGTTTATCCCGAAGTTCTCTTTCGGCTGCGAAGGAGACGATCGCATGACGGCGCTCGCCTTCAGCCCGCAGCTCAATCCGACGGGATCGCGGCTTGCCGCGATCTACAGCTCGGACCTCGGCCACTGGGATTTGACCGACATGCGCGACGCGGCCTATGAGGCGTGGGAGCTGGTCGAGCACGGCTTGATCAACGAAGATGATTTTCGCGATTTCGTCTTCGTCAATGCGGTGCGGGCAAAGACCGACGTCAATCCGGATTTCTTCAAGGGCACGGTGGTCGAAGGCGCGGCGGCGCGGTTGCTCGCCGGATAGCGCTTCGGCGCGCTCGAAGATCCAAGCATCCGGGATTCTTCGCTACGGAAATTCTTAACGCAGCTCGCAGACTCGCCTGCGACGCTTCGTTCGTCAGGCGCACTCCGCCTGATGAGCCTTCGCTCGGTCTTTTTGTCCGGCGTGGCGCCCGATCCGGGATCACGTGTGCGCGCTGGACGCGCACGCGGGAATGACAAAAATGCGGTTGCGTGCGGCTAGGCCGGGAGTGCGTGCTGAGTCGCGAGCTTGAGTTCGGCGCGGTCGGTCTTGAGCATGCGGAGCATCGGGAAGAGCGCGTGCTCGAGAAACGTGCGCGGGCTGATGCCGGCGCCTGAGTCCTTGAGCCGCGCCTGGTAGTTTGGAATCAGGCCGTCTCCGGGCATTTTGAATTCTGCGATCACGCGCGCGAGATCGGCGAGCGTGCCGATGCGATCATCGTCAAGTTCGAGCTGGATCAGCGTGCGGTAGTAGCCGGCGTGCGCAGCTTCGTCGCGGCTGATGTAGGAGAAAATCGCTTCGAGGACTTCGTCGCCTTCCGCGTGCGCCAGCTCTTTTTGCGCCTTATAGGCGAGGAAGGTCGCGGACTCCTGCAGCGCGCCATAACAGGCCATCTGGCGGGCGGTGGCGAAGGGAAGTTCCCAGCGCCGGGAGTAAAGCTCGTCTTCCAAATCGCCGATCTGCGCCTCCGAGCGCATCCCCGATCGGATCAGGTATTCGCGAAAGGCCATGCCGTGACGGGCCTCTTCGGCCGTCCAGCACATCTGAAACCACGCCATTCCGAACTGCGGACGCGTGAGGCTAAGGCCATTGATCCCATAGTCCGGCGCGTAGAGTTCCTCGGCGCAGAAGGTTTCGATCCGCGTCGCCTTGCGCGCGTTGTTTTTGGTACTGTCGAGCTTGTCCCACGGAATGTCGGTGAAGACGCTCCAGCGCCGCTTGCGCTCCGCCACCTCGAAGAATTCGCGATAGGCGGCGTAGAATTTCTGCCGCCGCGCCAGTGATGTGCTGCTGCCCACCGTTACCTTTCTGCAGGACAACGAGCCGTCTGCTGTCCGAGCTGCGAGTTGTGCCGCGCCAAAGCGATTCGAGCATCTCACTGCCCGTCACCAAGGATTGGCGAAGATGATCTAAGCCTACGCTTCGCGCGATGGCTTTAACAGATCGCCCGGCGTGCTCGCAGGTGCGGCAACTGCCTGCGCGCTGCGCAAAGTCTCGGGTCTGCACTTCATAGGCGTCGGCGCGCTTTGCGCGCATCGCGCGGGGTTTCGCCGCGGCCGTGATGTTGCCTTGTAGGCACAGTCATTGCGAACTGTTGCCATTGAGGCAACAATTATGAATCAAGCAGAGGTCCCCCAAACCCGCCTGCGAGCGAACTGCCTGAACTTCAGCGAAGTGTCCGCGATGGCGATCGCGCTCATCTCACCGACCATGACCGCGGCCCTCATCGTCCCGCTGATGTACAGCAGCGCCGGCAACGCGAGCTGGCTCGCGTACCTGTTCGGCACCGTGATGCGCCTGTTTGTCGCGCTTAACCTGAACCAGTTCGCGCGCCGCTCGACGTCTGCGGGCTCGATGTACGCCTACACGGTGATGGGACTGGGGACGACGGCCGGCAACGTTTCTGGCTGGTGCCTGCTGTGGGCCTATCTGTTTATCGGCACGGCGGGGATGACCGGCTTCACGATCTTCGCCAATACGCTGCTCGGCATGGTGGGTCTGCAACTGCCGCCCTTCATCCTGTTCGCGCTCTGCGGCGCGGTCATCTGGTTCCTGGCCTACAAGGATATTCAGCTTTCGAGCGTGCTGATGCTGGTGCTGGAAGGCATCTCGGTGGCGCTGATCCTGATTCTGTGCGCGATCGTGCTGTTCGGGCAAAACTCGATCTTCGATCCCGCGCAGATCAAGGTCGAGGGCGCCTCCTTCTCGGGCGTGAGCCTGGGCGTCGTCACGGCGATCTTCAGCCTGGTCGGTTTCGAATGCGCCACCGCCTTTGGCGCCGAGACGAAGGACGCCCTGCGCACGATTCCGCGCGCGGTGATCGTGAGCCTGCTGCTGACCGGCGCGTTTTTCGTTTTCGTCTCCTACACCGAGGTGCTCGGCTTTATCGGCTACAAGACCACGCTCGATAAGGTTGACGCGCCGCTCAACGTGCTCGCCGATCTGATGAGCGTCGGCTGGCTCAAGGCGCCGATTTCGGCGGGCGCGATGATCAGCTTCTTTTCGCTGGCGCTCTCCTGCCTCAACTCCGGCGCGCGCATCATGTTCCCGATGGGTCAGATGAACGTGCTGCCTGTCGGGATCGGATCCTCGCACAAGACCAACGGCACGCCGCACGTGGCAGTAACCGTGATGGCGGCGCTGATCTTCATTGTTCCGGTTGCGCTGACCGCGCTGTTCAAGCTCGAAGTGCTCGACGCCTTCAACGACGCGGGCACCTTCGGCGCCTTCGGCTTTCTCGGCGCCTATTTTCTGATTTCGCTGGCGGCGCCCGCCTACCTCAAACATTGGGGCAGGCTGACGGCGAAGGAGATCGCGATCCCGGCGATCTCCGTGGTGCTCCTGATGGTGCCAGCCGTCGGCAGCGTCTACCCGGTCCCGTCGTGGCCGGTGAACATATTTCCATACATCTTTCTCGGCTATCTCGCGATCGGGATGGCCTGGTTCATGATCCTGCAGCGCCGGCCGAGGTTCGCCTTAAGCGTCAGGCAGAAGATCAGCTCGGAGCACAGTGCATCGATCAACCTGAAACTCGTAGCCAGGCCGGAGCCACGCGAACGGGTGACCGCCTGAAGCGGACGCACACTGAGCAAAAGGAACGATGATTATGGAGCTTGAAGCGAATTCCGCAATCACGCCGATAATCGGCGCCGTCGCCGGGCTCTGGCGCTACCCGGTAAAATCGATGATGGGTGAGGAGCTCGAAACCGCGCAGTTAACCGAGCGCGGCGTGCTCGGCGATCGCGCCTACGCGGTAATCGACCAGGCGACTGGCAAGGTCGCGAGCGCCAAGAATCCCCGCAGATGGCCGCAGCTCTTCGGGTTCAGCGCAGCCTATGCTGCGCCGCCCCGCGCCGGCGACGCGCTTCCTCCGGTGGTCATCGGGCTGCCCGGCGGCGAGGCGATCCGCAGCGACTCGCCGTTGATCAATCGCCGCCTCGCCGCACTGCTCGATCGCGAGGTTACACTCGCGTGCGACGTCCCCGCGCAGCCCCATCTCGAGGAATACTGGCCCGACCTCGCGACCCTGCTGGCCCATCGCGACGAAGTTACCGACGAGGCGATGCCGCCCGGCACCTTCTTCGATTGCGCGCCGATTCACGTGTTGACCACGGCGACCCTCGCGCGCCTGTCCGAGCTCTATCCCGAGGGGCGCTTCGAGCCGCGTCGTTTTCGCCCCAACCTGCTGATTGCGAGCAATGCGGGCTCGGCAGCGTTTCCCGAAAACGACTGGGTGGGCCGCACCCTTGCGATCGGTGCCGAGGTTCAGCTCAAGATTTCCGGCAACACCGGCCGCTGCGTGATGACCACGCTGGCGCAGGGCGGGCTGCCGCGTGACCTCGCGATCCTGCGCACCGCCGCTACCCACAATCAAGCCAATGTCGGCGTTTACGCCACGGTCACGCGCGCAGGTCTCATCCGCCCGGGCGACTCGATCACGCTGGTGTGATCGCCCGTGTCGTACGATTGCCAAGCGCCGAAGGCGATGGTAACAAGCGGGCATGGCCGCGAATCTGAGACCCGCGCCGCCGCCCGTACAACTGCACGCGCGGCTCGGAGCCCTGCGCCGCGCTCGTGGCTGGAGTCTGGCTGAGCTCGCGAGCCGTACCCAGCTCTCGCGGCCCTACCTCTCGCGGCTCGAGAGCGGAAATCGGCAGCCCTCGCTCGCCGCGCTGCTGGCGCTGTCGCAGGCCTATCAGATGCCGCTGCAATCGCTCGTCGATAGCGGAGTCGAGTTCCAGCCGTCGGCAGTGACGGTCTCTGGTGAACGCACGCAAATCCGGCGCGGCAACGGCCTGCTCTACCGCACAGTTTCCGGCGGCGGCCCCGGGGTCAATCTCAATGCGGTTCATGTGACGGTGCCGAATAGCCGCCGTCCGGTGCCCCTGGCTCATCACGAAGGCGAGGAGTTGCTTTACGTGCTGTCTGGCGCGTTGAACCTGAGCTTCGAGCATCAGACGCATCTGCTGAAGCCGGGGGATTCCGCGCATTTCGACGCGCGCAGGCCCCATCGGCTCGCGGCCGCTGACAACCGCGACGCCGAGGTGCTCTTGGTCGCCTACGTCCCGGCCGCTCGGCGCGAAGAGTCCGTCACGATCAAGTCCGCGCCTGCGATAGTCTCGCGCCCGCGTGCGGTCGGTACGGCGAAAACACTTGCGCGGAAAAATCTCGCGCGGAGCAAAAAGGTCGCCGCGCCATTGGGCGCCGTCGCAATCTGCACCGCCCTCGAGCAGACTCCCTGATCGAGGGTTTGGCGCAAATCGAGATTATCTTTCCGGGATCTCTGCAGGCGGCTCGACCTTCGGGCTTGCCAGCACTTTTTCTGCCGTTCGTGCGACAGCGTTTTCCGGATCTCTGCTGAGAGCGTGCAAATCCTTGATCGCTTCCGCGGTTCCGATATCGGCAAAGACCTGGGCGGCGAGCATGCGGTCCCGCCATTCGGCAGATTTACTCAGCGCAATCGCATAGTCCAGGCCCGCATCAGGCGAGCGCCCCAGAAACCGCTCTATTTTTGCGGTCTCAATCTTCCTGCAATCTGCCGGTTCAGGTGTCCCTGGCGCCGGCGACCCTGCTGCCCACTTGCGTCGCCACGCCTCGGTTTCACTCCGCAGCGTTTCGATCTTGCGCTGATAAAACCGCGGGAAACGTTTGCTCACATTTTTGTAGCCTGCACCGGTCCAGGCATAGATCCACGGGAGTGTCGGATTGCAGCAGGCTTCGCACTGAAAAATAAATCGCTGATCTATGACAAGTTCATATTTGCCGTCGCCATCGAGATCCTGAGCCACCACTTCATCGGGACCAGGATCAACCCACATCCAATAGTGTGCCAGACCTGCCAGAGTCTTATCCAAAATCTCGACGACGTAGCCGCCATGTTTCTCATTCAGGTTGGTTTCGGCGACCAGTGATAGAACGCCGGAACCGCGCAAGTCAACGAATTGAAACGAATCGATGTCCTCATCCTGAGGCAGATTGCCGTCGGCAGTCCCTTGTTTCAGGTTGTCGGCGTAGGCCAGCAGGGCGGCGACGTCTGCCTTGGTCGGTGGCCGGGTGGCGAGACTCGGCTTTGCGGTCGCGGACCAGTCGGCCGCAAGCAGTGGCGGCGGGGTGTGCATTTCCTTTTGTGCTGCTGGGGAATCTTTCCAGAACTCTTCTGCGCGGTTGGCCACGGATTCGTCAGGGTCTGACATCATCGAATGCAGACGCGCGAAGGCCTTAGGCGTCGCGATGTCATGCAGAATATCGACGGCGAACTGCCGCTGGTCAGTATCTTGGCTCCGCGACCACTTGATGGCGTCTTTGAGCCCGGCATCCGGCGACGCGCCCATCAGGCGTTCAATCTTTCCCGCCTCAGCCTTAACGCAATCCTCGTCGTCGATCTTGACCGAGGCGACGGATCCGGCGGGGCCGCTCTTCTTCGCAGCTTCCATCGCGAAAAGCGTCCGCCTGACCTCGGCAAGTTTCTCTGCGTAAAAGCGTTTGAAGCGAGGGCTGACGTCTTCGTAGTCGGCGCCGGTCCAAGCGTAAATTACCGGCCAGTGCGGCGCACAATGGTTTTGCTCCCAGTCGCTTTGGTCAAAGACCAACTCCAGCCTGCCGTTGTGCTCGAGGTCTCGCACCATGCGAGTGGCGTCTGCGTCGGTCGCGGTGTTTGTCAAAAACTGGCTCCTAAAGTCCGGCCGGTTGCCAGCGGCGTGGGAGTCTCGATCGATTATCTCAAGATATCCCCCTCGAAGGATCACCAGTGCGAATCTGCCGGACCTACGCAAATCGGCGAAGCTGAAAGAACCCAGTGGCGGGTAATTGCCGGGCGATACTGAACTTACGAAGCTTTCGACCTCCTTCGTGGAAGGTGGATTGGTTGTGAGGTTGGGCTTGGCGCTTACCGACCAGTCGCGCTTGGCGAGATCTGGAATCTGCGCGGCGATCGCGATGGGTAAGGCTGAGGCCAACAGAATAACCGCGGCCAGGAAAACGGTCTTGCGAGCCGCTACCAAGTAGAGTTTTACAGCAGCGCGCCGCGGAAGGTTTCGTCGCGCAGCGGCGGGTTCTGCAACAGATTGATCGCCCAGCGGCGCGCCTGTTTCAGTGCCTCTTCGGCGCGCTTGAACAGCCGCTCACGCTGCATCGTGCTCCAGACGTAGACGTCCACCGACGGCTCGTCGGCCAGCGTCACGTCGATCAGCCAATCCTCGATCTGCGGACCGCAGATCAGCAGCCGCAGCAGCCGCCCATGATCGAGCACGATGCCCCGTGCCTCGCGCGGCAGGCGGAACTCTTCTTTGATCCGTTTGACCAGCCGCTCCGGATAGCGCTCCTCGGTCATCGGGACGTAGGCCCATGTGCCCGGCTCTGGCGCGGCGGCGTTGGCGATCCTGAGATTATTGTCGGTGAGGTCTTCTTTGGCGCGGTCCTGATTGTAGTCTTTGCCCACCGTGTAGAAGCTCATCGCGACGTCGACCTGCGACACCTCGCCCTCGGTCTTGACCTGCCGCGGCTTCTTGATTGTGGTCTCGACCCACCAGCGATTTTCGACGTTGGGCTTTTGCGCCATCAGGATAAAGCTTACGCGGCGCGACGGGCCGCGGTGCTGCGGCGGGTTGCGACAGTCGTGGGCTGGCGCTTGGGCCTCAGGCCGCGCACCATCCGGCAGGTGAAGGCTTCGGCCTTGCGTTCGGCGTCGGTCCAGAACAGATAATGCCCGAGCTCGTGGTAGACGGTCTGCACCCACATTCGCTCGCTGTTATAGACTCGTCCGCGCCGCCAGTTTTCCGGATGCACCAGATGGATGCGTCCGTCGTCGAAAGTTTTGCCTGCGGCCTTACCCCAGTCGATATATTCGCACCACTCGATGCGTGGCGGCTTGACGAGGAAGTAGCGGCAGAAGTCTGCGATTGCGCGTCGGAACAAGATTGGGCGGCCACGATGGAAAAATTCAACCAGCTTGCGATCCATCTCACGACGGTGAACAACGGGTGGAACCAGCATACGCACGAAGTGAGCCCTCCAGATGAGACTTTGATCATAGAGAGCGCAGCCCATCACAGTCAAATCGTTGGTAAACACGAAGTTATAGCGAAAGTTTGTCGAAAGTCCTGACTTCGGTGTGCCGTAAATACGACTCTTAGGAAGAAACGACAAGTCAGGGAATGTAGATAAGAAGCTTGGCGTGCCGGATACCTTGAGGCGGCCTCGGCACGCGTGGCAGACAATCGGTGGTTCAGGAAGAGGTCGCGGCAACTCGTTCGGGCCGACGGCGCACCCGATTCGCCGTCATGTGCTGCGCGCGGCTCGATTCCTTAAGTCGAAGATGCCCTTGGGCGAGTCGTGGCGCGCTGGCATGACCCCGCGTCAGGCCAGTCATCCGCCGCCGCAAGATAGCCGAATCGATCCCGAGCGCGTCGCAAATGCTGTCAAATGAGAACGGATAGCCGGTCCCGAGCGTGTTGACCCAATGCGCTGCCTCGGCGAAGGCCCGCCGCTTGCGAGCGCTGCCGACCCCGCGCCATCCTTGCAGGACGTTGATGGCGTCGACCAAAACGGCGAGCATCAGGCGTTGTTCGCTGCACAGGCCGCCGGAACCCATCGCGCCAAAATATTGCGATGGCAGGATTATATCGCTGAGCCCCAAATCAACGACTGCTTTGTTGGTCTCCGGTAGCATCGTAATCTCCTCCCCGTTGACGATCCGAACGCCCGACCGAACGAGGGATGAGCTAACTTCGTGCCATATCTATAGCCCGAAGGCGGTGCAAAATCATCCAAAAATCCGACACTTTTCTGACGGTGACTCCTGAATCGACACATGGATGGCAAGATCACTGCTTCGCTTTTGATGCGGCTGCCGCAAATGGTACTAAGCGTCTGTTACACTTGGCGTCCGCTTACGTGATCATCAGCAGAAATCGACGCAAGCCCAAAGATGCGCATGCGACGAGCGGGCGCACCGCCTTACGATACGGTTCCGGCCCGTGCTAAGTTAAACTACGCAACTGCAGCCCAAATAGATGGGCGAGCGGGTCCGCAGTGATGGGGCCCCGCAACAGAGAAGGATTCGCAGCGAAGTGGAGCAACGCAAAACCCGTACAGTCAGGATTGGCGCGATAGCGGTCGGCGGCGACGCGCCGGTGGTGGTGCAATCGATGTGCGCGACGCGCACCGTCGATATCGACGCGACCGTCGCGCAGACCCATCAGCTCGCCGCCGCCGGCGCGGGTATCGTGCGGATCGCGCTCGACAACGAAAAAGAGGTCGCGGCGCTCAAAGAGATTCGGGCGCAGACCGCGGGTGTCACGCTCTCGGTCGATCTGCAGGAGAACTATAAGATCGCCGGCAAGGTCGCGCCATACGTCGACAAGATTCGCTACAACCCCGGCCATCTGCATCATATCGAGAAGGCCAAGTCGATTCCGCAGAAGGTACAATGGCTGGCCGAGATCGCCCGCGACCACGACCTGGCGATTCGGATCGGCGTCAATTGCGGCTCGGTGGCGCCGGCCTTTCTCGAACAGCACCCTGGCGATCAGCTTGCGGCGATCGTCGAGTCGGCCGCCTATCACTGTGACCTGATGGATCAGTTCGGCTTCGAGCGCTTCGTCGTTTCGCTCAAGGACTCCGATCCGGCGAAGGTGCTCGACGCGAATCGGCGCTTTGCCGAGCGGCGGCCCGACGTGCCGCTGCATCTGGGGGTGACCGAGGCCGGACTACCGCCCGACGGCATCACCAAGACGCGCCTCGCCTTCGAGAAGCTGCTGGCGCAGTCGATCGGCGAAACTATCCGGGTCTCGCTGACCCTACCCAACGATCGCAAGCATGAAGAAGTGCTCGTCGGCCATAAGATTATCGAGGATGTCAAGGCCGGCCGCTTCATCTCGGTGCCGGATTTCGGCCAGGGACTTAATATCATCTCGTGCCCGTCATGCTCGCGGGTCGAAAACGAAAAGTTTGTCGAGCTGGCGCAGGAGGTCAAGGAGCTGACCACCTATGCCGCGATGCACAAAATCACGATCGCGGTGATGGGCTGCCGGGTGAACGGGCCGGGCGAGACCGACGACGCCGATTTGGGGCTGTGGTGCGGTCCGACGACGGTCAACCTCAAGCGCAAGTCGCGCAAGCTTGGCAACTTCAAGTATGACGAAGTGATCGGCCGCCTCAAGCTGGAAGTCGATAAGCTGATCGCCGACTCTGCCGCTGCCCGCAACTAGTGACCCTCTGCACAGCCCCTCGGTGTCATCCTGAGCGAAGCGAGCAACGCGAGCGCAGTCGAAGGACCTCGGACAGCTGCGCGTCAGCGCAGCCGGTACCGGTCTCTTCGGTGCGGCGAGCACCGCGAGCCGTGTCGAAGGCCTGCCCTGAGCGTAGTCGAAGGATCAAAGTGGAGCGATTTAAGAATTCAGGTAGGCTGAGCGTTTTGGAGGGGAGCGAATGGTCGCCGCCATTGTCTGTTTCACAGCCAGCCTGATCGTCGTCGCGATCGCGTATCCGCTGTGGGCCGGGAAAATCCCGCCAAATAGTTGGTACGGTTACCGAACGCCGCGCTCGATGGCTGACGAGGAAAGCTGGTACGCGGCCAATCGGATGGCAGGCCGCGACTTGATTGTCGGCGCTGTGGGTAGCGCTGTTGTGATGATCGCGATACTCGCGGCAGGCCGCTGGATTGGCCATGCCGCATCTGGATTCCGCTCGTCGTCTTCGTTGCCGCGATTCTCAGTGCGGTCGCGCACAGCATCTGGCGAATTGAACGGGTTCAACCCGATCACGAGCCGGGTCACCCATTGATTTCGTAACGCACCGCTGATTCCTGGCGGATCGCCGGGATGATCTCTTTGGCGAAGCGGCGGACCCATTCGCGGTCCTTAGGCGTGACGGAAAAGATGATATGCGTGACGCCGGCCGCGACGTATTCCTCGACTTGACGACGAGCGTCGTTCGCTGAGAACGGCCCGGAGATCAGCACGGACTTTTCGATCGTGGCCGGGTCGCGGCCAATCGTTGCGCAGTGCTGTTCGAGGCGCGCGATCTTGTGGCGGAAGACCTCCGGCGTGCCGAAGGAATTCCACATCTGCGCGTGACGCGCCACGATCGCGAGGGCGACCTCTTCGCCGGTCGCGCCGACCAGGATCGGCGGATGGGGCCGCTGCAGCGGCTTCGGGTTGAAGCTGGCGTCGCGCAGATTGAAGTGCTTCCCGCTGAAGTTCGCGCGCTCCTCGGTCCAGAGCAGCTTGATCACCGTCAACGCTTCGTCGAGCCGTCGCAACCTTGTGCCGACGGTCGGGAACGGGATGCCGTATTGATTGTGTTCTAGCTCGAACCATCCGGCGCCAACGCCGAGAATCAGCCGCCCGCCGCTGATGATATCGACGGTCGTCGCCATCTTCGCCAGCACCGCCGGATGACGGTAGGTGTTGCCGGTGACCATCGTGCCGATCCGAACGCGCTTTGTCGCCATCGCGAGGGCGCTGAGCGCGGTCCAGCCTTCGAGGCAGGGCCCGGTCGGATCGGAAAATATCGGCAGAAAATGATCGAAGACCCACGCGGTTTCGTAGCCGAGGTCATCCACCTCCTGCGCGAGCGCGAGAATCTCGGGCCAGGTCGTATTCTGTTGCGGAATCTGGATACCGAAACGAAGGGGAAAGGCTAATTGCGGCACGGCGTGATGAACTCCTTATACCGGTTCTACACCCGCGAGGAAGGTCCGGCGAGAGCCTCAAGGTTTTGCTGCAATCGCTTGCATAGACTGAGGTGGGAGCCGCGCGCTCTTTCTCGAGATCAATGGATTTAGCTTCAGCGCGGCGGAGGAGAGCGCCACTCAAGCTGTGGTGGGCCTTGCGTCGGGAGCGCTTGATGAACGGTCATTCGCCGCCTGGCTGCGCGAGAATGTGCGGCGAGACCGCGGCCGACGTCGCCGGTGAGGGGTCGCGCGCCTCGCCTCAAAGCTAGCGCTTCAGATCTTCTGCTTGGACTCGCGCCAGTCGGCGAGGAAGCGTTCGAGGCCGATCTCGGTGAGCGGATGATAGAGCGTCTGTTTGATCACGGCGAAGGGCAGCGTCGCGATGTGCGCGCCGATCTCGGCTGCGCGCAGCAGATGACCGGGCGAGCGAATCGAGGCGACCAGCACCTCGGCGGGATAACTGTAGTTTTTGATGATCCGCAGCAACTGCTCGACCGCGGCAAAACCGTCCTGCCCGATATCGTCGAGCCGGCCGACGAAGGGCGACAGATAGCACGCTCCGCACTTGGCCGCGGCCAAGCCTTGAAGCGGGCTGAAAATCAACGTGACGTTGACGCGGATGCCGCGTGCGCTCAAGGCCTTGGTGGCCTTGAGGCCCTCGATCGTGAGAGGACATTTGACCACGATATTCGGATGGATGCGCGCGAGTTTCTGCCCCTCCTCGCACATCGTCGCGGCGTCGGTGGCGACGACTTCGGCGCTGATCGGGCCGTTGACCAGATCGCAAATCTCGCGCAGGACTTCGGCGTAGGGGCGGCCGGTCTTGGCGAGCAGGCTCGGATTAGTGGTCACGCCGTCGGCCAGGCCCCAGCTCAACGCCTCGCGAATCTCAGCGGGCTCGGCAGAATCGACAAAGAATTTCATCTAACGGTTACCTCCCGCCGGGCTTGCGGACGGAGCTGATCCGCGCGCGCCAGGGCGACTCGCTGGGCCGATTTGAGATCGACCAGGAGTTCGGAAATGGTCTTGTTGGATTTCGGATGGATCAGCGCCGGCGCCAACTCGACCATCGGGGCCAGCACGAAGCGCCGCTCGTGGAGCCGCGGATGAGGTATGGTCAGGGCAGGCGTGTCGATCACTTCCTTGTTGAAGAAGAGCAGATCGAGATCGATCGTACGCGGGCGGAGTTGGACCCGCGCCGCCGGTTTGCGGCTGGCCGGGGCGCGTTTGCGGCCCATCGCGCGCTCGATGGCCAGCAGCCGCCGCATCATCGCGTCGGCCGCGAATTCGGTTTCGACCTCGATCACGCCGTTCAGGAAAGCTCCCTTGATCTCGCCCACCGGCGCGGTTTCATAAATCGATGACTGGCGGACGATACGGGTCCCCGGCAGCGCCGCGATCCGCTCGATCGCATCCCGATAGTTCGCGGCACGATCGCCGAGGTTGCTGCCGATACCAATAAAAGCCCGATTGGGCATTCTCCGCCGTTATAACCGCAGCGTCTGGATTCGCCCCACCGCCTCTTGCAGCCGCGCGTTCGGGACGGTCAACGAGAAACGCACGTAACCTTCCCCGCTTTTGCCGAAGCCCGAACCCGGAGTGATGACGACGCCGGTCTCTTTCAATACGCGCTCGGTAAACGACACGGATGTGTAGCCGGCCGGTGTTTTGGCCCACAGATAGAAGGTCGCGCGCGGCGCGTCGCATTCGAGCC
This sequence comes from Candidatus Binataceae bacterium, assembly GCA_035308025.1. Lineage (NCBI taxonomy): Bacteria > Candidatus Binatota > Binatia (SeqCode) > Binatales (SeqCode) > Binataceae (SeqCode) > Binataceae bacterium (SeqCode). The sequence goes on along the minus strand of DATGHL010000034.1, from coordinate 15,536 downwards.
CGAGGCGGCGCAGCGCTCTGACCATGAGATCGCGCCGCGCCTGATAGATCGCGCAGTATTCGCGTAGCGTGGCGTCGCCGCCGTCGAGCGCCGCGATCGCGGCCTCCTGCACGGGCTGAAAGACGCCCGAATCCATGTTGGTCTTGACCGTACCGAGCGCGCCGACCAGTTGTGCGTTGCCGGCCGCGAAACCGACGCGCCATCCGGTCATCGAGAAAGTCTTCGAGAGCGAATGGAACTCGATCGCGCATTCGCGCGCGCCGTCGAGTTCGAGCACGCTCGGCGCGCGATAACCGTTGAAGGCGATTTCCGAATAGGCGATGTCGAACGCGAGGATGATGTTGTGCTCGCGGCAGAACTTGACGGCGCGCTGCAGGAACTCCGGCTCGGCGGTCGCCGCGGTCGGATTGTTCGGATAGTTCAGCCACATCAGCTTGGCGCGCCGCGCGACCTCGGCGGGAATCGCGGCCAGGTCCGGGATGAAGGCGTTGTCCTTGCGCAGCGGCATGAAATATGGTTCGCCGCCGTTGAAGACGCAGCCGGAGTAATAGACCGGATAGCCCGGATCGGGGATCAGCACGATATCGCCCGGATCGACTACAGCGACGGGAAAATTCGCGATGCCTTCCTTCGAGCCAATGAGGGCGCAGACCTCGCGCGCCGGATCGAGAGTCACGCCGAAGCGACGCCGGTACCAGTTGGCCGCGGCTTCGCGGAAACGCTCGAGCCCCTGATAATCCGGATAGCGATGGTTGGCGGGCAATTCTGCCGTCCGCTGCAATGCGCTGACGATATGGGCGGGCGTCGGCAGGTCGGGATCGCCGATGCCCAGGCTGATCACGTCAACGCCGGTCTGCTGAACCTCGCGCTTGAGCCGGTCGAGCTCGGCAAACAGATATGGTGGCAGCAGGCTCAGTCGCGCGGCGGTTTTAATCTGCACCTTGACGAATTCTTAACTCCCAGTAGTGCCTCAAATAATTAACACACTTGACCGGCCGCCGAAACCGGGCCCATCCGCACGCGCGCCACGCGGATGTCAAGTTTCCACAATGCACAGTTATCCACAGCGTCGCCGCGCTGGTGACGAGCCGAGGTGCGGTCGAGTCCGCGAGGCGTCAGATCTCCGCAAGCTGCGTCAAGGTTCCCAGTTACATCCTATTGAAAGCCTTAGGCTTGCTTTATCGATTGAATCTGCTTTATCGATATGCCTCGAATCCCAACCCCACGTCGAATATCGAGGTCAATCGTGAGCGAGAAGCTTCCCGTCCTGAGGCGTCCTCAGCGAAACTTCATGATGGACAGTCTGCGTTGGAATTTCTTTGCGCCGCGGGCGGACGACATCGTGGTGGCAACTTCGTACAAGGCCGGAACCACCTGGGCCCAGAACATCGTCGCCAACCTGATTTTCTCGGGACGGCTTCCCAGCTCGATCCACGAGTTATCACCCTGGCTCGATATGCGCATCTTTCCGCTCGAAATAATTCTGACCAACCTCGAACAACAGACCCATCGCCGTTCGCTCAAGACGCATCTGCCGCTCGACAGCCTGCCGTTTTATCAGGAGATCAAATATATCTATGTCGGCCGCGACCCGCGCGACGTCTTCATGTCCATGTGGAATTTTTATGGCGATTTTAATCTGCAGACGCTTGCGGCCTTCAACAGTATTCCGGGGCGAGTCGGACCCGAGCTGGAGCCCTGTCCGGCCGACATTCACGAATTCTGGCGCATTTGGATGACGCGCGGCGCCTTCGAGGCGGAGAGCGATGGCTATCCGTTCGGGTCGGTACTGCGTCATGCCCAGTCGTGGTGGGATTACCGCGAGTTGCCGAATATCCTGTTCGTGCATTACGCCGATCTGCTCGCCGATCTCGAAGGTGGCATGAAGCGAGTCGCGCACTTTCTGGAGATCACCCCGCCGGCTGACGCGTGGCCACAGATAGTTCGCAACTGCACCTTCGCGGAAATGAAGACGCACGGCGGTGATTTGATGCCGCAGACGAAAATGATTCTCAAGGGCGGCCCTGATTCCTTCTTTCACAAGGGCACCAATGGCCGCTGGCGCGACATCCTCGATGAGGATGAATTGAAGCTCTACGATGCCGCGGCCAAGCGCGAGCTGGCCCCCGACTGCAGACGCTGGCTCGAGCAGGGCGGCGCGGTCTGATAATCGCGCCTCGCTGCGTGAAGCCGCGAAGAGGAATCAACGATGTTGCATACGCCAATCTGCGATTATTTCGGGATCGAGCATCCGATCGTGCTGGCCGGAATGGGCGGCGTCGCGATGCATCAACTGGTCGCCGCAGTCTCGAACGCCGGCGGCCTCGGCGTCCTCGGCGCGGCGGCGCTCTCGCCCAAGGGGCTGCGCCGCGAGATCCAGCTCACGCGCGAGCTTACCGACAAGCCCTTCGCGGTCGATCTGCTCGCGCCGATCCCGTCGATGATGCGCCCCTTCATGCCGATTCTGCTCGAGGAGAAAATCAAGATTTTCGTCGCTGGGCTCGCCGTGCCCGCCGAGTTCATCCAGTCGATGCATGAGCACGGGATGAAGGTCGTCGTGATGTGCGGCAAGGTCCATCACGGGGTCAAGTCGCAGGAGGCCGGCACCGACGTGGTTGTCGCGCAAGGGACCGAGGCCGGTGGCCATACCGGAGAGATCGGCACGCTGGCGCTGGTGCCGCAGATGATCGACGCGGTGCGGCTGCCGGTGCTGGCGGCGGGCGGGATCGCCGACGGCCGCCAGGTTGCCGCCGCTCTGACGCTCGGCGCACAGGCCGTAGTGATCGGGACCCGTTTCATCGCCACGCCCGAGGCGCAGGCGGCACCCGCCTATCGCGCCGCGATCCTCAAGGCGCACGAGGACTCGACGCTCCGCACCCGCGCCTACACCGGCAAGACCTGCCGCGTGATCCGTACCGAATACGCGATGGAGTTCGAGCGCGCGCCCATGACGATCAAGCCCTTTCCCGAACAGGTCGAGGTCTCGCAGCGTAACGGCGTGATGGATTACAGCGGGCTCAACGGCGACCTCGATCCTACGCGCGGCTTTATGCCGACCGGACAGGGCGCCGGGCTCATCCGCGAGACCAAGCCTGCGGCGCAAGTCTTTGCCGAGCTGCTCGCTGAAACCCGCGCCGCGCTGACCCGCGCCGGATCATTAATTCAAGCGAGATGAAGGAAAACTTGCGGCCGGCGGTCTCAGGCGGCGGCCTCAAGCGCCGCCGGTGCCTCTCAGGCGCAGCGAGTTGACTGCCTACTTGAGCATTAACCGCGCTTGCTTGCGAAACTCACAAATGTTAGCTCATCTAATGTTAAGGAAAAATCGACGGGCCGATTATTAACTGAGCTTGCGGAAGCCACACGCGAATGTTAGTAATCCTTCCGTTTGTTCGCCGCCAAGACGGAAGCGGCGGCCATCGGACGACAGGGGACAAGCGGGGAAGCCTCCAGATTCGCGTTAAAATCCAATGGGAACGATGAATCGCATCCTGATTCCGGTCGCGTTGCTGCTCTTTCTCGGAGCGGCCGGCATGGTCGGCTTTTCCGAGCGCCCCTGGGCGGCGCGCAACGATGTCGAGCAACCGATCCCCTTCAGTCACCGCGTCCACGCGGGCATTAACAAGATTCCCTGCCAATACTGCCACGAGTACGCCCGACGCTCGGCTACCTCCGGCGTCCCGCCGGTTGCGCGCTGCGTCGGATGCCATGGCAACGGCCTGCTGGGCGGGATTCAACCGATCACGCAGCCTTGGACGGATAAACATCAGCCGCCATTCGAAATTCGCTGGAACCGCGTCTATGCGCTGCCGGACTTCGTCAAGTTCGTGCACAAGCCGCATATCTGGGCGGGCGTCGCCTGCCAGGAATGTCATGGTCCGGTCGAAACGATGGATCGCGTGGTGCCGGTGCATGAAATCAACATGGGTTTTTGCATCAACTGCCACACCAAACGCGGCGCCACGCAGGACTGTTTTGTCTGCCATCACTGAGCGAGGAATCTAATGCCAGACGGGCTCAGCAGGCGGTCATTCCTCAAACTTGCTGCGACGGCGGGGGCCGCCGCAGCGATACCGGGATGTGAGCCGGCCGCGCGCAAGATAATTCCCTACGTCATCCCCGACGAGAACATGATTCCCGGGGTGCCGACCTACTTCGCGACCACCTGCACGGAATGCTCGGCCGGATGCGGCATTATCGCCAAGGTGCGCGAGGGGCGCGTAATCAAAATCGAGGGCAATCCGGCGGATCCAATCAGCCAGGGGGCGACCTGCGCACGCGGTCAGGCTGCCTTGCAAGGGCTCTACAATCCTGACCGCTTGGCGACGCCCAAAGTGCGCCAGCCGGACGGCAGCCTGACCGAGATTTCGTGGGCAGCCGCGCAGACCCTTTTCAACAACAAATTGGCCGCGGCAGCCAAAGCCGGCAAGGATCGGATCGCTTTCATTGGCGCTCCGCAGGGACCAACGCTCGGTAAAATTACGACCTTGTGGGCGCAGGCCTACGGCTCGTCGCGGGTGGCCTTTTGGGAGCGCATCAGCGAAGAGCCGGCGCGCGCAGCCGCCGAAGCCTGTTTCGGCCGGCGCGAGATGCCGATCTATCGGCTGGATCAGGCCGAGACGATTATCTCGTTTGGCGCGGATTTCCTCGAGACCTGGGGGTCGCCGGTCGAGCAGACCCGCCAATATGCCGCTTTCCGCGCGCCGCGGATGCGCAAGCAGGGGCTCACAATCGGGCGCTCCGTGTACGTCAATCCGCGCATGGGGATCACCGGCGCGAAATGCGACAACTGGATCGGTGCTAACCCGGGCAGCGAGGGCGCGGTCGCGATGGCGGTCCTCAACGTCATCGTCAGCCAGGGCTGGCTCGCAGCCCATGCGAACGCCGACGCCACGGCGGCCAAAGCCTTCGCCGCCGGTTACGATCCCGCCGGCGTCAGTGAAAGATCCGGCGTTCCGGTCGCTCAAATCAACCAGATGGCGCAGTGGTTTGGGCAGGCTGATAGCGCGGTCGCACTCCCCGGCGGCGACGACCCGCGGACCTATATTGCTGCATATCTCTTGAACGCGCTGACCGGCAACATCGGCAAAACCATGGTTTTCCTCGACGGCGCGCCGGCCGAAGCCGCGACCCGCCCGGATGATGTCAAGGCGACGCTTGATGCGATCGGCAGCGGCAGCGTTGACGTAGTCGTGATCGCCGGCGGCGCCAATCCGGTCTTTACGATGCCGCCGCTGTGGAGCCCGGCAGCCGCGATTCGCCACGCCCCGTTTGTGGTCTGGACGGGCGACGCGCCCGACGAATCGGCTGAAGGCGCAAACCTTTTGCTCCCGACGCATCATGCGCTCGAAAGCTGGCGCGACAGCGCACCGCGCGCGGGCCTTTATGGGCTCGGGCAGCCGGTCATGCAACCGGTCTTCAAGAGCCGGCCGCTGCACGACATTCTGATCGAATCTGCGCATCTGGTAGCGGGCCAGGCGGCGAGCATCCCGTGGGAGAATGGCGCGGACGCGGTGAGCTCGGCGTGGGAAGAGTTGCAGGGGAAAATTGCCGCCGATTCGAATCCCAAAGATTTCTGGAATCAGGCGCGGCGCACCGGCGGCGTATTTCAGGCGGCGAAAGAGCTCGCCGTGAGCCTGAGTCCCGCCATCCTCACGACACCACCGACGCCCCCCCTCGAAGCGCGTGGACAGTTCATGCTGGCCGCGTTTCCTCATCCGTTCCTCTACGACGGGCGCGGCGCGAACAAGCCCTGGTTGCAGGAGATTCCGGAGCCGTCGAACCAGATCGTCTGGGATACCTGGGCCGAGATGCATCCTGACACCGCAGCGACGCTCGGTCTTTCCGAGCATTACAAATCGACGTATCTGTATGCCGGCATCGACGTCATCGAGATCACGACGCCGGCTGGCAAGTTCGATCTGGCGGTGCATATCACGCCGCTGGTCAAGCCCGGCGTCATCGCGGCGCCGATCGGCAATGGCCACAGCAGCTACGGACGCTACGCGAGCAAGGTCGGCATAAACTTGTGGAACTATCTCCCGCCGAACGCGCGCGGCGTTGCCGTGCAGGCGCGCAAGACCGAGGCGCAGTACAAGCTGACGACGCCGCTCGGCAAGAGCGACATGATGGGCCGCTCGATCGTCGAAACCATGAGCGTCGAGCAGCTCGCGAGCGGAGCCAAGACCGATATCGAACGCGAGCAGGAAGAGAACACGCCGAAGACGCCCTATGAAATGTACGAGCCGTGGAAATACGACGGCCACAAGTGGGGCATGACGATCGACGTCAATTCGTGCACTGGATGCAGCGCCTGCGTCGCCGCCTGTTACGCCGAGAACAATATCCCCTTCGGCGGCAAGAGCGAGGTTGATCGCGGGCGAATCATGTCGTGGATTCGCATCGAGCGCTTCATCCCGAGCGTGGAGGAAGCTGCGCACGCGCCCAATCTGTACATCGCGCCGGTGCTGTGCCAGCAATGCGATCACGCGCCGTGCGAGCCGGTCTGTCCGGTCTTTGCGTCATCCCATACGCCCGAAGGCCTCAACGCGCAGATTTACAATCGATGCGTCGGCACGCGTTTTTGCGAAAACAACTGCCCCTACAAGGTTCGGCGTTTCAACTGGTTTCTGCCCGAATGGCCCGAGCCGCTCAATCTTCAACTCAATCCGGATGTGACGGTGCGCGGCGCGGGCGTGATGGAAAAATGCACCTTCTGCATCCAACGCATCACCACCGCCGAGATCGACGCCCGCACCGATGGTCGCAAGCTAGTCGATGGCGAGATCATCACGGCCTGCGCGCAGGCCTGCCCGGCCCGCGCCATCAGCTTCGGTGATCTTAACGATCCCGCCAGCGCGATGCTTAAGCGGCGCACCGACAACCAGGGCCGCAACTACACGATGCTGCCCGAGTTCAACGCGCTACCCCAGGTCACCTATTTGCGCAGTCTCTATTCGGAGAAGGGGAAGGCTTAAATGGCCGCCGCCATCGACACCAAAATCGAGCCCAATTTCATCGACGTTGATCGGCAGGCGCAGTGGGCTTTTTCGCCCGGCGGGCTCAAGTACTGGCTCTGGATGCTCTTCTGCGCCTCGATGACCGCGATCGGCGGCGCCTTCTGGATGCATCAGATTTACTACACCTTTGACTCGACCGGTTACGGCCAGCCCAATTTGTGGGCGGTTTACATCACGAATTTCGTCTTCTGGGTCGGTATTGCGCACTCCGGGACGCTCATCTCGGCGGTGCTCTTTCTGTTTCGTGTGCGCTGGCGCACCGGCATCTTCCGGCTCGCCGAAGCGATGACCGTCTTCGCCGTCGCGACCGCAGGCCTTTTCCCACTGATCCATCTCGGACGAGTCTGGTTTTTTTACTGGCTGGTGCCCTATCCGAATGAGCGTTTTCTGCAGCCCGACTTCCGCTCCCCGCTGGTCTGGGATCTGTTTGCGATCAGCACCTACCTGACTATCAGCGTGCTGTTCCTTTTCACCGGCATGATTCCGGATATTGCCAACGCGCGGGAGAAAGCCGTCGGCTGGCGCAAAATGCTCTATTCCATTCTGTCTTTTGGATGGCAGGGGACGGATCGGCAGTGGCGTAACTTCTCGATGGTCTATCTGCTGCTCGCCGGCTTTGCAACGCCGCTGGTGCTCTCGGTTCACAGCGTGGTTTCCTGGGACTTCGCGATGACGCAGTTGCCGGGCTGGCACAGTACGATCTTCGCGCCCTACTTCGTCTGCGGCGCGATCTTCTCCGGCTGCGCGCTGGTGCTGACGCTCGCGATTCCGATGCGCCGCCTGATGAAGCTCAAGGGCCTGATCACCATTTGGCATCTCGACAATCTGGCCAAGGTCGTCCTGCTCACTTCGGTGGTCATGAGTTACTCCTACGCTACCGAGTCATTCATGGTCTGGTACGCGCAGGATCCGATCGAGATGGTGACTTTCCACGAGCGTTATTTCGGGCCGCAGGGCTATCTCTTCTGGATGATGATCTTTTGTAACTGCGTCGTGCCGCTGCTGCTCTTCATACCGCGCGTGCGCACCAACACCATCTGGCTCTTCATCATCTCAATTTTCGTCAACATCGGGATGTGGCTCGAGCGCTTCGTGATCTTCGTGGGCTCGCTCTCGACCAATGCCGATCCGTCGCAGTGGCGTTTCTATCAGCCCCATCTGACCGAGATTTTTATCACGGTCGGGAGCTTCGGCTGGTTTCTGATGAATTTCTCGCTGTTCGCCAAATTCCTGCCGATTGTGTCGACGACGGAGCTCAAGGAAGGGCTCAGATACTTGAAGCAGGCGGTGCGCGAGACTTACCCCTATCGGAAGGCGGCATGAGCGGCGAAATCGCATTGGTTTCAACTTTCGCGAACGAGGACGATTGCGCCCGCGCAATCGAGGAGCTGCACGCCGCGCACGTGCATCAGTTCCACGCCTTCACCCCCTATCCCAGCGAGAAAGTGCAGGAGGCGGCGCAGGAAGCGCGTGCGCAAGGACGCAGCCCGGTGCGCCTGTGGGTGCTGATCGGCGGGATCACCGGGTTTCTCTCCGCGATCGCGCTGACCGTCGGCACTTCGCTCGAATGGAATCTCAACACCGGCGGCCGCGCCGTCGCCTCGATCCCGCCCTTCATCGTGATCATGTTCGAGTTGATGATCCTCTTCGGCGGGGTTTCCGGTGTCACGGGATTTTTTCTGCACAGCGGGATGCCGGTGTTTGATCCATCACCTGGCTTCCAGCCGCATTTCGCCGCGGACAAGTTCGGCCTCGTGGTTCAATGCTCTGAGGGCGATCTAGCTAAATACGAATCAATCCTGCGCGAAGCCGGCGCCGAAGACCTTCGGCGCGAGGCCGCCTGAGCCGTGGCGTTTGAGGATCGAAGCCCGAACATGAGCGAAATCCAACCTCAATCCCTTGGCGCCGCTGCCGTTCGTCCCCTGCATCGGCCAGTCGAACTCAATTGGAAGCGGCTCAATCTCATCGGCGGAGTGCTCGCCGCGATCGGCATCGTCGGCTTTGTCATCGCGCTGCTGTTAGGCCGCGATGATCGGGTCTGGCACATCTACCTGGTTAACTTTCTGTTCTTCATCGGGATCGCACAGGGCGGGGTGGTGCTCTCGTGCGGCTACTACCTGACGCAGGGACGCTGGACGCGGCATGCTGTTCATATACGAGTAGCCGAGGCGGGTTGGCCCTTTCTAATCGTGGGCGCGGTGCTCTTCTGGGGCATCTTTGCCGGTCGCGAACATATCTTCCCCTGGATTATGCATCCGGTGGTCAAAAAGGCGGCCTGGCTCAACGCTCCATTTATGTTCACCCGCGACGGCATCGCGCTCATTCTCCTGGCAATCGTCAGCGCCTGGTTCGTCAGCCACTCGCGCGGGCGCGCCGCGATGCTGTGGGCGAGCGAGCCGCTGACGATCGAGATGCCGCCGACGGCGATTCGGCGGCTCGCCCCGCTAGTCGGCGTGCTCTACATCTTCCTCTATACGATGCTGGCGATTGACCTGATCATGTCGCTCGCGCCGCTCTGGCATAGCACCCTCTTCGGCTGGTGGTGGTTCGAGATGTGCTTTTGGAGCGCGATCTGCGGCTCGGCGTTCGTCGCTACATATTTCCGTCGCCGGCTGGGTCCGGAGACTGCGTTCAGCGACCAAAGCATACTCCACGACTACGGCAAACTTGTCTTCGCTTTTTCGATCTTCTGGATGTACCTTTCGTTCGCCCAGTATCTGGTCATCTGGTACGGCGATCTGCCGACCGAGACTTTTTTTCTCATCCTGCGCTTCTGGCATCGGCCTTGGGAGCCGTTTGCGTGGCTCTGCCCGATGTTGAACTGGGTCGTCCCGTTCTTCGTTCTGATGGGCGTGAAACCCAAGAAAAACCCCGTCATCCTGCGGACGGTTGCGCTCCTGGGCATGGTTGGCGTCTGGCTCACGGATTTCGTCATGGTGGTGCCGTCACTGTCACCCAATCATGTGCCGCTGGGATGGGTCGAACTGAGTATCACCGCCGGGTTCCTCGGCATTTTCCTGTTGTGTCTTAATCCTGGATTGCAGCTTGCGGCCCGGATGGCGACAAGCGGTGCCGGCGGAATGGAACGATGATCGCGTCAAGCAAAAGGGGCCGCTTGGGCTGGGTGATCGGAGTAATCGCGGCGGCGCTGGCCGCGGCCGGATGCGCGCCGCCGCCGGGGACGCATTATCGCCTAGATACGCTTTCGCCCAAATCCGATCTGACGCAAAAGTTCTACGATATCTTCGTCACCATCACCGCGATCGATATAGTCATATTGATTGTCGTCGCGGTGGTCTTCTTCCTCGCGCTGTTTGTTTTTTCGAGCCGCACCGGCGAGCCGGGTGAACCCTCGCACAAGCATTCGGACGTCTATCTCGAGATGGCCTGGACCATCATCCCGTCGATCATCGTGGTCGTCATCACCGTTCCGACGGTCCGCGCGATCATCCAGACGCAGCCCGAGAAATGGTCGGCCGATACTTTTGAAGTCCGCGTCATCGCCCATCAGTGGTGGTGGGAATTCCGCTACCCCTCGACCGGCGTGGTCACCGCCGACGAAGCCCATATCCCGGTGAATCGCACGATCCATTTTTCGATGGTTTCGCGCGACGTGATCCACAGCTTCTTCATGCCGGCGATCGGCGGCAAGCGCGACGTCGTGCCCGGCCAGACCAACCAGATCACTTTGACGGCCAACACCCCGGGTGAATACTGGGGGCAGTGCACGGAATTCTGCGGCGATTCCCATGCCAACATGCGCTTCCGGATCTTCGTCGATACGCCCGAGGATTTCGATCGTTGGACCAAGCACCAGCTCGAAGACCCGGTCAAGCCCGATTCCGGTCCGGCCGCGGCCGGAGCGAAAATCTTCGCCGACGCGCCCTGCGCTATCTGCCATACGATCAAGGGCGTTACCGGGTTCTCCAAGGAATATACTTACGGCTTTCGCGGCCCGGACCTGACCCATTTCGGTGAGCGCGGCACGCTGGCCGGCGCGATCATGGACAACACTCCGGAAAATGTCGCACGCTGGATCAAAAATCCCGATGCGGTGAAGCCTGGCGCCAACATGCCGACCCTCGGGCTCAGCGGCGAGGACCTCAACGACCTGGTGGCTTATCTGGAAAGCCTCAAATAGGAATTGAACGATGGCTGCCCAACCAAGACCAATTCATCACGTCGAACAGGCCAGCTACCTCGAAGGCGGGGGTATCTACGGCTGGCTGACCACGATCGATCACAAGCGCATCGCGGTGCTCTACGGCATCACCGCGATGGTGGCGCTGGTGTTCGGCGGCACCGAGGCGATGCTTGTGCGCACCCAGCTCATGTACCCGGACAACAACTTTCTCAGCGCTCACACCTACAATCAGTTTTTCACGATGCACGGCCTCACGATGATCTTCCTGGTCATCATGCCGCTCGAGACCGGATTTTTCGGTAACTTCCTGATTCCGCTGCAGATTGGCGCGCGCGACGTCGCCTTTCCGCGGCTCAACGCCCTGAGCTATTGGATCTTCCTATTCGGCGCGATCACGCTGAATCTGGGCTGGCTCTATGGCGCACTGCCGAACGGCGGCTGGTTCGGCTACGCCAACCTGACCGAGCGCTATTACGCACCCGGGCCCAATATCGATTTCTTCGACCTCGGCCTGTTGATCCTCGGCGTCTCCTCGGTGATGAGCGCGCTGAACTTCTTCGTCACCATCGTCAACATGCGCGCGCCCGGCATGACCTTCATGCGGATGCCGATGTTCATCTGGTCGCTGCTGATCACGGTCATCCTGATTCTGCTGGCCTTTCCGGCGCTGACGGTCGGCCTGATTTTCCTCTTCATGGATCGCTACTTCGACACGCACTACTACCGCGTGGTCGCCGGCGCAACTCCGATGCTCTGGCAGCATCTGTTCTGGATCTTCGGCCACCCCGAAGTCTACATCATGATCCTGCCGGCCTTCGGCATGATCTCTGAAGTGATCCCGGTCTTCTCGCGCAAGGCGCTCTTCGGCTATCCGATGATGGCCTACTCAATGATCCTGATCGCCTTTTTGTCCTACGGCGTTTGGGGCCATCATATGTTCGCGACCGGCATGGGCCCGGTCGCCGATGCCACCTTCTCGATCACCTCGATGCTCATCGCGATCCCGACGGGCATCAAGATTTTCTCCTGGCTGGCGACGATCTGGGGCGGCCGGCTCCGCTTCACGACGGCCTATCTGTTTGCGGTCGCGTTCGTGTTGCAATTCACGATTGGCGGTCTCAGCGGCGTGATGCACGCCAGCCCGCCGATCGACCTTGAACAGACCGACAGCTATATTATCGTTGCGCACTTTCATTACGTGTTGGGCTTGGGCGCGCTCTTCGCGATCTTTGCCGCGCTCTATTACTACTGGCCCAAAGTCACCGGCCGGATGATGAACGAAAGTCTCGGCAAGTGGCATTTTTGGCTCGCGGTCTGGTCGTTCAATGCGACCTTCTTCCCGATGCATTTCCTCGGCGAACTCGGGATGCCCCGCCGCATCTATACATACGCGCCGCATATGGGCTGGGACTTCTGGAACAAGTGGGAGACCTGGAATGCCTATATAATCGCCCTCTCGTTCATTCCGTTGCTGCTCAATATCTACTGGAGCCTCACCTCCGGCGAGCGCGCCGGCGCCGATCCCTGGGACGCGCGGACACTCGAATGGTCGACGCCGACGCCGCCGCCTATATATAACTTCGCTGAGGTTCCGACGGTGACCTCGCGCGACGCTTTCTGGGTGACGAAGTACGGCAGCGTCGAGGCCTCCGGTCTGCAACAGGGACCGCCGGTAATCGCACCCGTCCTGGTCGACGTCAGTAAGATTCATATTCCGCTACCCTCGCTCTACCCGGTTTTCATCGCTTTGGGCATGTTTGGGATGGCGATCGGCGTGCTGGTCGGCTGGTACCGCGTCGTCTTCACCGGTATGGGGTTGCTGGGGTTGGCCGCAATCGCGATGTCGTTCGAATACAAGGAGTGGGGCGAAGAGAATCTTCACTCCGTTGCCGAGAGCTTCCTCGGACTGGACCATCGCAAGGTCGGCATCTGGAGCTTTATCGGTTCGGAATGCGTCTTTTTCGCCAGCCTGATTTCGACCTACATGGTTTACAAGGGGCGCAGCCTCGGCCACTTCGACGCCTATATCCTGAATATTCCGCTGACTTCGTTCAGTACCTTTGTACTACTCACTTCGAGTCTGCTGATGGTCTTGGCGCTGGCCGCGTTTCAGCGCAACGATCAGAAATGGGGCACGATCTGGTTGCTCGGTACTGCTCTATTCGGCCTGATCTTTCTCGGTGGCCAGGTGTATGAGTTCAGCGACTTCTGGCTCGATAAAGGCATGGTCTTCAATAGCAACCTTTTCAGCCAGTGCTTCTACACCCTCGTCGGCTTTCACGGCTTCCACGTCTTCATCGGCGTAGTCTGGCTAGTCGTGATGGCCGTTGCCGGGATGTTCGGCAAGCTCGACTCAAAACGTTCGCTCTCGGTCGAGCTCTGCGGCCTCTACTGGCACTTTGTCGATATCGTCTGGGTTATCATCTTCGTGCTGGTCTATCTGATGAGGACGGTTAAGGGCGCATGAGCAGCGAACACGCGATTGAACATGGCCACGGCGGAGTGCATCACGCCGTCGAGGAAAGCCACCATCCGACGGCCAACCAATACCTGGTTATTGCGTTGATTCTCACCGTGCTGACGGTGGCCGAGATCGGTGTCTACTACGTACCGGCGCTGCAACCGTTGCTGGTGCCATTGCTGCTGATTCTCTCTTTCTGCAAATTTGTGCTCGTCGCCGCCTATTACATGCATCTGCACTTCGATAGCCGGGTCTTCTCAGTGTTGTTTATTTTCCCGCTGATGCTGGCGTGTCTCATCCTGGCGTCGCTGACGATGCTGTTGTCTTATCTCGCACATCATCCGGGGCCATAGCCGAAGTATCTAGTCGGCCCACTCAGAGTTTGCATATTAAATGTGGGAAGTTGATCCGTCCACGCTGATCTCGATTGCGATTCTGCTCGCCGGCTACGTTGGCGCGTCGCTTCTGCTCAAACGTTCTCCAACGCTCGCGCAAGGCGGAACGTACGCCGCGGGCCTGTTCGCGATTCTGGCGGTGCTCTCCGGGCCGTTGGACCAATTCAGCAAAGAACGGTCGTTCTTCATCTATATCTCTCAGCAGATGGTTCTGGTCTTCGTCGCGCCGCCACTGCTGCTAGCGGGAACGCCCGACTGGATGCTGCGGCCGATTCTGCTCCATAGGATGGTCGAACCGCTGGCGAGGATCTTGACGCGCCCGCTCTTCGCCTTCCTGTTGTTCGCGGCCGTGTTTACCCTCGTGCACTATCCACTGGTCTGCGACGCGGTTTGCCACGTGCATCCGATTTACGGCGACGTTCACACGCTCCTGCTCACAACGGGATTGTTGCTGTGGTTTCCGCTGCTGAGTCCGTTGCCGGAGTATCCGCGGCTCTCCTATCCATTGCAGATTATGTACTTGTTCCTCCTGATGATCCCGATGACCGCGGTGGCCGCTCCGATCACGATGGCGCAGTCGGTGATTTACACCTGGTACGTGCTGCCGCCCCATCCGCTCGGGCTGTCGCCGATGGCTGATCAGGTGCTCGGCGGATTGATCATGTGGGTGGGGCAGGGCGTCTACCTGATGTTCGTTTTCAGCGCGATTTTTTTCCGCTGGTCGCGACGCGACGACGAGGAGATGCCGCCGATCAATCGCCGCGCTATCCCTGTGCGAGTGCTGCGTCAGCAGCCCCGCTAGATCTGCCTAAACTTTCCGAATTCCTCCCGACTAAGGCTATCGCCGCGCCTTTTACGCTCGTGCGCATAAGCTGCACTTGCGCAGATAAGTCGAAAGGCTTATGTGTCGATCAGCTCAGCGCAGATGTGACTGTTTGCGTTTTGCAAAGGCCGTACTGGCGGAGGATGTGATGCAGCAATCGAAGAGCCGAATAATCAGTGACGGAATTATGGCCGGACTGGTTGGCGGCGCAGTAATCGCGATCTGGTTTTTTATTTTCGATCTTATCAATGGCCATCCGCTTTGGAGCCCGGCCCTGCTGGCCGCGGCCTTATTGCATGGTTCTCAGCAGCCGATCGCGATGACACAAGCGGCCTGGGTCCTGGTCGCCGAATACAGTGTCGTGCATTTTCTCGCTTTCGCCGCGATCGGCGCTGTCGGCGCGCTGATGATCGACGGCGCTGAACGCCATCCCGAACTCTTCGCTCCGTTGCTGGTTTTCACCGTCGCGTTCGAGGTGTTTTTCATCGCCTTGCTGATGCTGATGGGTCCAGCCGCGGCCGCGGCGATGCCCTGGTGGAAGGTCATCATCGGCAACCTGATGGCGACCACCGCGATGCTCGCCTTTTTCTTCTGGCGTCAGCGGGAACTCGCGCAAAATCTTCTTGGTCCCTGGATCGCGGTGCTGCGCGAGGGCGTCATCGCCGGAGTTATCGGCGGCTTGATTGTCGTAGGATGG